>JBFMCF010000062.1 GCA_040754625.1 bacterium
ATTTTAATTATTTTTAATCAAACATGGCACTACACTTTGGCCAAAAAAAAGAACCGCCCCTTATTTCTATGCGGTTCTTTTCGCTTCTTTTGCGATTTTTTAGGGTTTAACTGTCAAAGTTCTGTTATAGAAGAGTATCCTGATTTTCTTTTTAGAAAATAAGGATACTCTTTTTTTTATTTCTTTTCTTCCGGTTCCACAACCGCGATGGTATAAGTATTCAGATTAAAATATCTTTTTGCGACACTCTTGACATTTTCGGCGGTTACTTTGTTAATTGTCTCTTTATATTTATCATCCCAGTCATATCCTAAACCGTATAATTCGTTCAGCCCTGAAGAGGATGCCTGGGAACCGATAGTTTCCAGTGAAATGGCCTTTTGCCCTATAAGATTTTGTTTCGCTGTCTGGAGCTCTTCCGGAGTAATGTCTTCTTCCTGCAATTTTTTAATCTGGTCCAATATACCCTGGACAGCCTCTTCCCTTTTTGAAGGGATTGTGCCGATATAAAATAAATACGCGCCTGTTTCCAGTCCCGGTATATAAAAACTGCCTACATAATAAGCCAGACCTTTTTCGCCCCTTAGATTTTCAAACATACGGGACCCAAGGCCGTTTAATACTGAAGTCAAAACTTCCAGAGGATAATAGTCAGGGCTTTTTAAATCAGGCGCCAAAAATCCGAGTATTGCCACAGATTGTGTTTTGTTGTTAAATTTCTGCGCTTTTCTTATATTAAGGGGCTCCAGTTCCTCCGGGACGCGAATTACAGGCAGTTCCTGCGATTTGAAACCGGCAAAAACCTTATTTACTTTCTCCTGGATTTTACCCGCGTCTATGTCCCCGTATATATTTATAACCATATTGTTGGGCCTGCAATAATCATAATAATATTTAAGAATATCATTTCTTGTTATTTTTTTAACAGACTCCATACTGCCAATGGGACGCAGGCGGTATGGATGCCTTTCAAAAAGCGTAGACATAAAAAGATTTGACGTCGTCCGGAAAACATCGTCCTGTTCGCTTGCTATGTCCGCCAGGATTTTTTCACGCGCTTTTTCAATCTCTTTTTCATTAAATAAAGCCGAGGTCAATACCTGGCTGATAATGTCAAGCGCTTCGTCAAAATTTTCCTTTAAAATATCCAGGGATATCCCGAAAGAATTCCTCCCGCTGAACGTGCTGATCTTTCCTCCCCTGCTTTCTATTTTAAGGCTTATTTCATCAGCGGTTAATTTTTTTGTCCCTTTTAAAAGAAGTTCTTTCATGAAATTAGTTATACCGTTATTAAACTCATTCTCAAATCTTAAACCTCCCATTAAGCTGATTCTTACCGAAATAACAGGCAGCCGTCTATCCTCTTTTATTAATAAAACAGCTTTATTGGGTAAAGTTATTTTCCGGACATCAGAAACAAAAGGAGCAATTATTTTTTCTTTATCTTTTGGTTCCTGTTTTCCTGCCGGGCGTAAAATTGCGACGGTCAAATTTTCACTATTAAAATATTTCTGCGCGATTCTCTGCAAATCTTTTTTTGTAACTTCTTTTACTCTTTTAATATAGACTTCATCAAAATTCATGTTGCCGGCAGTCATCTCGTCCATTGCCAATTGTCCCGCCATGCCTTCTATTGTCTGTTTTGAAAATATGTGGCCGCTTATCACTTTTTGCTTGGCCATATCAAGTTCAGTATCGGAAACTTCTTTTTTCTTTAATTCTTCAATGATTGCCCATATTTCATCCTGGACATTATCAATGTTTTTTTCATCCATTGCGGCGCTTATACCAAAAACGCCCGGATACTGGGGAGTATATGACCAGGTATGAATTGAATATACATAAGCCTTCTCATTCTTTATTTTTTTTACCATGCGGGAGGCTTCACCCTCTCCCAAAATTATGGATAAAACATCCAGCGGATACATATCATCGTTATATAAATCAACTGTGTGAAATCCCATATTTAACCTTGTAATCTGGACATCTGATTCTTTTGATACCAAACGTCTGCTGACCTGCCTGGGTTCAGGTTCAATAATTGACGGCGTTTTAAGCTGTCCCTTAAAATCCTTAAAAGCGTTTTTTATTTTTTCCAAAGCCCCGGGAATCTCAAAATTTCCCACGGCTATAAAAATCATATTATTCGGGATATGGGTTTTTTTATAATAATTATAAACATCTTCTCTTGTCAAATTCATAAAAAGGTCCTTGTAACCTATGCCCGGGTATCTGTAAGGATGTTTAGTATAAAGCGCTTCCCAGAATAAACGATGAGCGGAGCGGTCGGGATTGTCCAGGTTCATGTTTATTTCTTTCAGAATTACATCTCTTTCTCTTTCCAGTTCCGTTGAATCAAAACTCGCGTTCATCATCGCGTCGGACAAAACATCGAGGCCTGTATCAAAATAATCTTTGCTTACGGTCAAAAGATAAACCACCCTGTCATCGGCCGTATACCCGTTCAAATCACCCCCGGCCTTTTTAATCTCCCTGGATAACTGGCCTTCCTTTCTCTTTTCAGTCCCTTTAAATATCATATGTTCCACAAAATGCGAAATGCCCGCCCCCAGGTATTTTCCTTCATGGATAGTTCCCGATTTTACCCATACCTGCATCGCTATCGCGTCAATTGTCGGGACATTTCTCAATATTACAGTCATACCATTGTCTAAAACAAATTTTTGAGTTTCATAGCTAAAGTTATCCTGCATTGAAGAAACATCCTCCTTTATATTTTTATCCCTTGCGAAAACAAAACAGGTAATTGTGTTAAAAATAAAAACAATTATAAAAAGTTTTTTGAACATACAGCCTCCTAATAATAAAACAAAATTAAAATTTTTATAATAATATCATAAATTTTTGTCTGATTGATAGAATTTTTTTCACCGATAGTCCGTGTAGGGCAGATACTTGACACTAAATCTTTTGTCTTACTGCATTCCAGGCTTCTTTCTTTGGGATAATCTTCTTACGGCTTCCTTTATTCTTTTAGACCTTGTTTCCTCTCTTTTCGCGCTTGAAATCCACCATATATACTGTTTTTTATTTGACGGCGACAGGTTTTCAAAAAATTCACCGGCCTTTTTATTCAACAGTAAAGCCAATTTCGGGATTATTTCGGGTTAAAATATATTCCGTACTTCTGCCGGTTTTCCCTATTCTCTTTAAAATTCCTTTCATACACAGTTCAGTTAAATCAAAAAACTGTAAAATATTCATTCAAAAGATAGTTTTCCATTACAATTTCTTTTATCGCAAATCGCTTTTCTTTGAGTTCTTTTTGAACACCACTGACAAATATTTTGTATTTTTTCACTGATTACACCTCATTATTAGTAACCATTTAGCGGGTTGGAATAAATCTTAATTTCTCCCTTTAGAAAAGGGAGATTAAGAGGGATTTGATAAATTTTATTAAAAAATCCCCCTATTTCCCCCTTTTTTAAAGAGGGATTTCATAGTTGTTCCAATTCGCTAACTGGTTACCATTATTAAGACTGGTGATTATAATGTAGGGGCGAATGATTATTCGCCCCTACCCGTAGCGTTCAAATTTTCTTTTTCATTCATAATATTCATCCATTTCCCATTTCAACGGATTATTCACAATATAATCACGAATCGATTCCAGACTCTTTTCATTTTCAAGACGGCCACAGGAATCCGGTCACTTTTATATTCCTCGACAATCACGCAATAATCACGCATTATTTACGCAATATCGCACTCAATCTGGTATTCAATGCCTGAATCAAATTTAGGTTTCATTATCCGGTTTCCTTGTCCTCTTTTTTTTGCTTACAACTTCAATCATTCTGGTTTCATTGACAAGCTCATCAAAAGCATTACCTTTCCTGTCAGATACAAGCTGTCTGTCCCGCGCGTATTGCTCATATTCAAGCTCGGCCTTTTCCAAAGCAAGCTGGTGAGATATCCTGCCCGCGTGCGTCAAGATATCCCGTTCATTGAACTGAAGAAAACCATGCAGTTTTTTAATCCAGTCTTTCATGTACATGGGAACGCGCCTCATCGCCTGGCCTTCGGCAAAAACCAAATATTGTTCCACCAGATTATTCAAGCCCAGCAATTCCTCTCCACTCAAATAGTTTTTCGCGATCGCGACATCGTCCTTCCTGATTTTTGTCCCCCGCCAACTGGTCAGCCCCATATTCTTCTTTTTGCTATCCACCCGTTCATAAATAATTTCTGCCGCGGTCCGTCCTGTAATCGCCCAGTGCATTTTATTCTGCACTGTTTTGAAAAATTCAATACTCATCTCATCCGTCGGGTCATAATCGACACTTGTAGCGTAAATATCCGTAATCTTTTGATAAAACCGGCGTTCGGAAGTCCGGATATCCTGAATGCGCCTGGCCAATTCGTCAAAATAATCAAAAGGCTGCTTCGGGTTTTTAAGCCGTTCATCATCCAGAACAAAACCTTTTATTATAAATTCCCGCAAGTGGCTTGTAGCCCACTGCCTGAAATGTGTCGCCACCTTTGATTTAACCCGGTAGCCTACGGAAATGATCATATCGAGATTGTAATATTCAACATTACGGCTTACCTGCCGATTGCCTTCTTTTTTAACTGTCAAGAATTCCTTGACAGTTGCCTGAGGCAAAAGTTCCTTTTCTTCGTAAATATTCGCGATATGAAGGCTTATATTTTGTTTTGTCGTTTGAAATAATTCAGCCATTAACTGCTGCGAAAGCCAAACTGTTTCGTCCTGAAACCGCACGTCAATTTTTGTCTCTCCGGTTTCGGTTTGATAAATTATAAGTTGTGATTTGTTTTGTTCTTTTTTAAGCATAATTTTCCCTCTGACAACTGATTTTTACTGAACCTGCGCGATTTTTGCGCAAACTGAATTCTTCTCTGCTTTTTCACCCATAATATTCATCCCTCTCCCACCCCAACGGATTATTCACAACATAATCCCGAATACATTTTAAATCTTTTTCGTCTCGAACAATACGCTCATAATAATTTCTTTGCCATAATTTACGATAAAACGGCCGCCAATTTTTGCATTTTTAAAATTTTGTTTGATTTTAACAAACCATGTTTTTATCATTAATCCCGCATCGTTCATAAATATTTCGCCTTTTTTAATTTCCCCGAATAA
This sequence comes from bacterium, assembly GCA_040754625.1. Lineage (NCBI taxonomy): Bacteria > bacterium. The sequence continues at coordinate 5,135 of JBFMCF010000062.1, forward strand.
ACATTCTTTACCGTTTACACAGATCGTCACAAAATAATACCCCGGCTCCGAATAATTAAAATTCTTTTCACGAAGTGATCAGTTCCTGACAACCTGATGGAACGCCTGTAATGAATATCGGGATTGAATTTCATTTATTTCCATGTTGATATATTAATTGTTGCAATAGCGTTACAACAATTTTTCTCCGGCGTATAATCATACCATTCCGCCTCAATATCTTTAATTGAAGGCATGCTGGTGCACGAGTACCGCGCGGCTCCCAATAAAACCTTAAAAGCTCTGTATTTACTTTTACAGCGGATTTTTTGTCTCGATCGCTTTGTCTAAATTGTTCCTGTTAATCCATATACCTTGCATTTTATCCCTTTCCGCCGCAATAATCCATTTATTTTTTTAAACGGCAGATATAATTCTGCCTTTAACTTATTGAAATATAAGCTTTTATCCACATGGAAACTGTTCTATCATGGAATAAGAGAATAGTTCAAATTCAAAATATATAAAAAATGCAAAGAGCAGTCTTAAGACTTAAGTCTTAAGTTTAACATATCATGACTCAGAAACACGATACGAGCAATGCAGAATGAACCATGCCCGTTCCGTGGCCCCTTTATTTCCGCCATAATTCTTTGTGGTAAACACTACTTCATTCGCGGGAAATTCAGCGGTTTCCAATATCCAGCCGGGGGATATAAAATCTTCCTTGCTGTAATCAATAACTTCATCGATCGGCAGGATATTTCCCTTTTTATCGTATAGTTTAAACCTTAGCACTGCATCATTTTTATAAAAATCAGAATCGGCCGGCAGGAAATATTCAATTTTAATTTCGCCGGAAAAGTATTTTTCTTCCTTTTCTGATGCTGTTCCAACAACAGTTGCCGTAAAAGATATTAAATATGTAACAGTATCATATGTAAATCCAACTTCATGTTTTTTCCCATCAACCGGCAGCAAATATTCCGATGCAATATATGAATCAGAACCGTAATTCTCAAACAGGCCTGTTATGCTTACATTTTTAATTTTTGATTTTATTTCCGCCGCAAACGCGATATTTAAGCTAAAAAACAGGTATATGAAAAGGAAGACCAATGAGGCAAAAATAAGTTTGTTTAATAAAATAAAAAAAGCACTCCACCTGTATATTTTTATAAATATACCAAAGAAAGTGCTTCTTTTCTCCATTTTCTACCCCTCTCATTTAATATGTTAGTTGTAGAAAATTTATATAATCTAAACTTCAATCTTTTCTAAATTAATTATCCTATTTTTTTGTATTTTTGTCAAACGTTTTTTTCGTCCTCCTGTAACCGGTCAGTTACCGGTGGAAATCAGGTAGGCGCAGGCTTTAGCCTGCGAGGAATCAAGTGAATAATAAATCTTAAAGACAACAGCAAAAAAAACCGAAGCAAAAGCCATAAAAAAAGGGAAT
>JBFMCF010000063.1 GCA_040754625.1 bacterium
CAATAAAATACAATCAATATTTAAGAGGTTTTTACTTTAGACTAAAAGCTAAAAAAGGCAGCGGTAAGGCGATTATCGCGACAGCGAGAAAGTTTCTTACAATAATTTATCGCACACTTAAAAATAATTGGGTGTTCGATGATTTTAATAAATTCAAATTAGCTGAAGCTATTTAAAAAATAAGTCTTCAGAGTAGAAAATAATTGACTTTTAACATAGGAGGAGAATAAAATGGCTTTTAAAGATTGGTTTTTAGAAACTAGACCGCAATTCCTTATTCTATCCGTTGTCCTTGTATTATATGGAACTGCTGTTGCCTTTTACCACAACAGCTTTAGTTTTCCTGTATTATTTTTGGCCATGGCGGGGTTGCTCTGTATGCATACAAGCTGCAATGTTCTGAATGATTATTATGACTACAAGAGCGGAATTGACCTTCACACAGCGCCTACCCCCTTTTCAGGCGGGAGCGGTTTTTTACCTTCAGGCAAATTAAATCCACCAGGTGTTTTTATATTAGGAATGTCATCGGCATTAACCGGAGTAATGATTGGCATTTATTTTTGTATTACAGTCGGATGGGGACTCCTGCCTATAGTTATAACCGGCGCATTCGCGGTCATTTTTTACAATACCATTTTATCAAAAATAATGTTGGGTGAAATATTCGCGGGATTGGGTCTGGGCCTGCTTCCGATCATTGGCACCTATTTCGTATACACAGGCAGATATGATATACAAGCTGTTTTCGCGGGAATACCCCCATTTTTTTTAGTATTCAACCTTTTGCTTTTGAACGAATTCCCTGACGCGGAAGCAGATAAAAAGGGCAATAGAAAACATCTTGTTATCGTTTTTGGACCAAAAATTGCCGCATGGATTTACACAATATTCAATCTCTCAGTGTATATATGGGTCTTATTTGGTATTTTATCAGGAATAATGCCGGTCTGGACCATCTTATGTCTTTTTACATTACCATTTGCTTTTAAAGCCATTCAGGGGGCTTTAAAATTCCGCGATAACAGGGAAAAATTTATCCCCGCCCAGGGGGCCAATGTCGCAATGGTTTTAGTTACCCAGGTACTGTTGTCTATAGGCTACTTAATTTCACATTGGAGTAATATCAAAATATCCTTCGGTAACTTCCGGATATGAAAACATATATTGTTCTTATTATTTCAGTCTTCTCATTTATATATTTAAATTGCAGACCTGAAGCAAATCAAAAACTTGAGCCGTCTTTTTCATCCATATCCAGGAATATCTTTATAAAGAAATGTTCTCTTTACACCTGCCATTCCAGCGCTTCTTTTGAAAAATCCGGTAATCTTGACCTGTCGGACAAGGAATCATACAATAATTTAATAAACTTCCCGAGCTCGTCTTATCCTGAAATCAAAAGGATTGTCCCGGGCAAGCCCGACGAAAGTTTACTTCTGCAGAGACTGGAAGGAAAAGTCATTATAGGCGTCCCTCTTGAAAGAAACTGTGTTACCAAAAAAGAAATTGAGACAATCAGGGAATGGATAAAAAACGGGGCGAAACCGTAAAGATGGTTACTACATTGGATGCCAAAAAAAATCAATCCGCCTTTTGCAGAAGGTTTAATCCTCTTCGGATACTTCCCAATACCCGCCTTTATCGAGACCGATACGGCACAGTCGGCTTCCCTTTTTTAACGATCGGACAATCTTTTCTATACCGGGAATACTCATATCAAGAGCGGCCGCTATTTCCGTAATAGTTACAGACGGATTCCTGGCAATCATCCTGATGACTTTCCCCTTACTTTTCTGATCACCCTCGCCCAAGCCTTCACCTTCTTCCCATTTCGGCTAAAAAAAAGAACTATAAAGCTGGTCTTAAGACGGTACATATGGAATGGTTTTACCGAAGACGGCCTCTATGCCTTCTTTAAAGCCTGAAATGTCATTTAAATACAAAATTCGTAGATTTTTTATAGCTCGTGAACAAGAAACATAAAGCAGATTCCTTGTGTTGTTAAATTTTAACATTTCCGTTTCATCAGAAATCGGAGGATTATTCAAATTCTTGAAAAAAGACGAAAATTTATCTTTATTCAACCGGCCAAAATCATTCTCCATAACAATAATTACGTTATCAAATTCAGCTCCCTTTGTCCCATGATAAGTATGATACACGACATCTGATTTTCGATCATCGTTTATAAACTCGAACCACAGTGTCCACTGCGCAAGTTTTATACTTAAAAGGGTATCCAGTTTTGTTTTTGCGGTCTCGACTTCATCCATATCGATAATGGATAATATTTCATCTTCAAATAATCTGTCGATTCTTTTCTTAAGCGAATCGATGTCTTTCAGATCGATGCCAAATCCTTTCTGTTCACCAAGAAAATTGTCCAGTCTTTGTTTAAAAGCATTGACTTCGTTCAGATCCGAATAAGAAAAGAATTCACCATTAAGAAATTGTTCCAATTTTTGTTTGAATAAATCGAAATCTGTTTCTTTTAAGAAATCGGCCACTGACAATTCATCTGTAAGGCTTACCTTGAAATCATTCAATCTCCCACTTCCAATGTTGAGAAATAATTCGTCAAGGAGGTAATTCGTAAAGTCATGATACGAGTAACGTTCAAGTTCAAAAAGTTTCTGAATGACTTGTTTATAATAATTATTCCCCGAATTTTTGTACTTATCGAAGATGTCATTAACATATTCTCCCAAAGACGCTCCGCCGATACTTTTCATTAAAACAACAAGTTCTCTCATCTTGGAAAATGTCATTCTCGAATAAATTTTTTTATCAACTACGTGAGCTATAGCGGTATTCGGATTGTTAAGATCGCTGATAAACTTAAGAATCCGATAAAAAAGGTGCGGAATATCTCCAAGTTTCGACAGGTCATTGCTGAGCAATTCGTTATTAAGCCTGTCATAATTTATTTTATAATACGGCGCATCTGAAAAAGCATTGTAAACATCTGGGAAACCGTTAAATTCGGCGACGAACTTATTCAACAAAACTAAACAATGAAGTTTGTTTCCGGAGTCAACGCCAAATTTCTTTCGATATTCTTCAATAAAGATGTTTTTAACCTCTCCTGACCCTGTGTAAAATTCAACAGACCCGCCGGTGCAGTCATCATAGATTGACTTTTGTTTAATATCATCGTTCCTGATTCTGTTGATAACATCAATTACTTCCGAATGCGACCTGCGATTAAACTGCTTATTGATAACCTTCAACCCCGGATGAACCGAAGTCAAATCTCCTCCGACGCCATCTTCGTATATATTCTGTGCAGAATCGCCGAAATACCCGATGAAGATCTTCCTCTTAACAGTTTTCGCATGATCTTCAATAAGCTTCATTATTTCGACGACACTCCTATTCGTATCCTGATACTCATCTATCAGGATATACGGATATGTGTCCAGAATAACTCTTTTAAGCAAATCATAAATTTTAAACATCTTTAGCGCGTACTCAAGTAGTGTATCGTGGCTTATTATCATCTTGTGCAGAACGTCGAAATTATATCGGTCGTCATATTTAACTTCTCCATATTTCCGATGACCGTCACTGATTTTCTCAAGACATTCTTTATAATTTTCAATCCTGTAAATAACACTTATAGTTTTCTTAAAATTTGCCACATTACTAAGCAACCCCGCATAGTTTGTTTTAAACTCTCGGTAAGGGCATAAGTTTTGCCAGCCCCTGCCCCTGCACTAAAAACGATGCTTTCATCTTTATCTATGTAAGAATTAATTAACTCTTGGACAGATTCCTCCTCTTTTTTAGAAGCAGGCGATATTTTAGACAAGCTCATTTATTCACCGCCTCCTTCAACCTGCTTTTTTAGTGCGCCCTTGAGCCACGTCAACCCATCGGCAATGTACTTCGGGGGCTTAGGAATCGACCCCGTATCATCACAGATGACAATTTCGTATAAAAGTTCATTTGAAAAATCACTTTTATTTTTCGAAAGTTTACTCTGAAACTTATATAAAGCGTCTTTAAGCTTATTTTTATCTTCTGGCGTACCGACGATTTCGTTATACGTATCCGGTTTAATGCTGGCCAAAACTTTATTCAAAATATTGTTATCATAGTTTGTCAGGATGAATGATTCTTCAAAACTTGTTGCGAAATAACCTGCCGTTTTTTCATACTGAAAAACGACTTTTATGTTGCCGTCTTCGAAATACCCATTGATTCCTTCTATCTTCTCTTTACTGGGGTTGTATTTGGCGATAGTCTTGTTCGTAGTAATCTTGTCCTTAAGGTCAGAAACCTGACTACAACTGGATTTTTCGGCACCAGTTCTTTTTATATCAAAATCCGTTATGATTAGATTAGGAACTTTAAGAAGCTTTATCAGCGGGTGATAAACAAGTCCATGGGCACCATTGATGTTGAAAATAGAAATATAATATCTGCTTAAACTTTCGTCCCGATCAATGTAATAGGATAAAAGAGTCTCCTCTGTGACGCCTTCAACAAAAATAACAGCATCGGAAAAAAAGAGCTCTGAAACTTTATATTTAATGTGCTTCTTAAGAAATTTCAAATCCTGAACTACCTTTTTCTTCGTCTCGGCATCTTTGCCGGAATCCGCCTCTACCTTTTCCTCCATCACGTTTCTGTCATTTAGATTTACCACGTTTGAAAAATTATCTGCGATCGTAATATAACTAATATTGTCAAAAGAATTACCACTGTGAATTTTGCTATTAAGGATATGGGGAGAATGAGTGGTTATTATGAGCTGGCTATTTATTTCCTTCTTGCTGTCATCCAGCAAAAAAGAAACCGCATCGTTAATATGTTTAATAAACAGCTCCTGCATCTGCGAATGCATAAAAGCCTCGGGCTCTTCTATGCAAATAAGATTGATCTTGCTGTGGCAGTCTTGCTTCGGATATTTTTCGATATATTCAATCAACTCACCGATGATAGTCATTAAATTTGAATAGCCAAGCCCGAACTGCCCCTTTTTCTTTCACTTCATACTTCAACAGCACCCGAAAAACCCTCTCTTTTTCAGAAGCTTGAACATTTTCAATATTCATAAAAGGCGCAACGTTTGTTACTAAATCACAGTCGCTGTCAAAATTAATGCTGACAGCCACCTCGAATTCTATCGTAGGTATTTTTTCAAACCTACCGCTCTTGTATTCATCAAGCAGACTATTTAAATAGATAAAATTAAAATCGTTAGCATGAAACGCGCCCCCTTTACCCAGAAATTTATTCAATGCTTTAGTAATAGTTGTTTTTCCTGAATTATTTTTGCCAACAATGAGCGTGGTCGAAGGCGCAATGTTAATGGGGGATTTTGAGTAAATATCCTTGGATCCCACAAATTCGACAGTGTTGTTTTCACTCCCAAATTTTCGAAAATTGGTTATCTTTAGACTTTTGAGATGCATTTCTTTTTCCTTTTAAATAAGCAATCCCATCGTGAAATCGTATTTCATATATTTATCAAATAGTTCATCTACACTATCATTTTTTTAAACTTCCTTGACATTCTGTTAATATTTCATTTCTTCGAACGTACTTTCTCCCTGGCGAAAGGATAGCTTTCGAGCATTTATCAAGAAACCGTCACTGACCGCCAGCTCGGAAATCAGGGATCTTTTCACCCTGATCAATCTGCGTATTCTATATGAATACAGATGCAAATATTCTGCTATTTCTTCTATGGTGAATGCCTTTGACTAGTTTTTTCATTAAAGGCTTTGCCTGTTATATTTTAAACGCTTAAAATAACTGAGCTTCTATGCGGTGTCGGTTTGATTGATATGTTTTATAATTTTTTTTTAACTAAATTGTATAAGTTTTTCCAAGCGCTTTGTCGAATTCTAAATTTTGTTCCATGATTATGTCCGGTTCTCGCATCAAAATCAACGTATACCAATCCTTCTTGAAAACATCTAAGAAAACCGTTAAAATCAAATCCCGACATAACATATAAATCTTTAAATCTAAAATATTCATGACGATTTTCTATTTTTCTTTCCGCTATTATATAAAAACAATTTTTAATTTTTGCTCCTATTTCATATTTTAAATCATCCAACCCCCAATAAGGTTCTGGATTTAGCGGGCCTAATCCTACTTTTTTTTCGACTCCATTAAGCCACTTTAAAATCATAGGATTGTTCTTATCGGCATATGCAGAATTAAATACAAATTTCAATTTATTTTCTTGCTTATCAATAACTATACTAAAACCTCTATTGGTATATCCGGTAGCATAAGTTGTTGAACGAAAACTCATTTCGGTATCTGGATATTTTTTTCCGGCTTGTTCATGTCTCCAACCATAATTCGGCAATAAAATTTGCGGAACTATTTTTGATGCTCTAGGAGATGGTTCTATATGCTTCAAAGTCATTAAAGATGAGCTGTCCGCTCTTTGTCCTTTTAACTCCCATTCCATTGCGTTAGGTATTGGTAAATTATTTTCTTCTATCCCGAGCAAAACTTCAAGAGTATTTCCAACTGCTCCGTCATTCCTGATGTCTATTGTTTTCTTAACGCTTTTGTGCCAACCTTGATTTGATAGTTTTCTAATAGCATTTATAAGCTCATCTTTTGTAAATAATTTCATCTTATGCTGGCCTCCAGAAATCCAATAAATATTCAAATGTTACACCCATAGTTATATAGTTGCTCGGCCACCCAAAAATACCTATTGCGTTTACCACATTTGTTCTGTCCCAAATAATAATGTTTCTAAGTTCATAACCACGTTTTCGTAATTCCTCTACAATATTGATATGTATGGTAATTCTCTTGTTCTCCCACCACATATCAGGAACATTAATTACACAATGGGCTTTAGGACGTAAAAGGGGCAGTAACTTTTCATATATATCGCCCATTGTTCTTGTATATTCTTCTATTTCCATAATACCTAAATCGCGTGAGTCTTGTGAATATTGTTCAACTTTACCTAATTGTCCATTATCGCGGTCTCTGCGGGATTTATTTTTCCTTTCTCTGTTTAATAAATTTGCATAGGGTGGCGACGTCCATATTAAAGAAACTGTCTCTTTATTCAGATAATCAGATATATCCATAGCGTCAGCCTGGATCGCAATTTGTTTTGTATTTGTAAATAATAAATTTTGGCTTAACCTTTGCTGGCAAAGTTCAATATATTTTTTTTGTAAATCAAATCCCACGGCATTTCTATTCAAATCGTTTGCAGCAACCAAAGTTGTTCCACTGCCGACAAAAGGGTCTAATACTAGTTCTCCTTCATGTGTAAACAAAGATATAATTTTTTTTGAGAGTGAAATAGGAAATGTTGCGGGATGAACTGTTTTATCTCGAATATCGCGTTTTTCATAAAAAAATTGCCAAACGCCAATTTGGCTTTTAAGCCATTCTTTTGGTGTCATGCAGTTTAAATTGCTATTTTTGCAATTACAAGATTTTTTAAAATCGATATTTAATTTTTTTAAAAATGATGAAACAGAGGATGTTGGAGCGGAATAAACAGCGAGATTTTCTTTCACACAATTATGTAATGGTTCTTTTTTATTAAATTTCTTTCTTTTGTTCATTTTAATGACTCCTCCGGCATAGCCGACATCATTATGATTTATTTTACTTTAAACTAGATTTTTTAACAAGCATTTTTATTTTTTAGATTTTTTTCAGGATAATTATATTCTACCACAATACTTTATTTTATCAAATTAAAAATCCTATGCGAAATGCGAAAACAAAAAACCTCCACCAGCCATAATAACCAGCGAAGATTTTTTCCAAAAACACGCTTTGCCATAAAATACCTCTACAAAGCCTCAATAGATTTGGATTAGTAGATAGCCTTACACAGACTCATTCAGGCTGAGCGAAAAGCCCGAAGCCAAGGCCACAGGAATAAAATGCCCGGAGGCATAGCTCTATGCTATGTCGAGGATATTTTATTCCGAGAACGCGGGATTCGGGATTTGCAGCCAGACTGACATGGATTAATGCACTGAACACGATATACACGGGTCATACGACCGCACAAGCATCTGGCACAACAATTCAATCTCCTTATCCGGATAACCCTTCTTTGAGTAATCTTTGACCAGTTTATTTAAATCTTCCCGTATATTCGCGTGATTCTGCCCGGTAGGAATTATAAAATCGCTATGGACAATCCTCCCTTTCTCGTTATATTCGTTGCAATGATACAAAATCCCGCGAGGAGCTTCAACAGCGCCAACCCCTTTCCCTTTTTTGGGTTTTACTTCGACTTTTTCAGGACTTAAATCAAAATCCAGCGCTTTATCAAGAAGTTCGATTGTTTCATAAACAACATGAAAGCATTCCGCTAATTGCGCGATATTGTTCATAAAAGGATTATAGCAAACCGGCCTGAGTTTAAAATTATCACAAATTTTCCTGGCCTTCGGGTGTAGCAGATTGAAATTATTATTAATCCTCGCAAGCGCCCCTACGGCAAAAGAACCGCGGCTTAATTTTGCAAGCTTGGAAGTTGACCAATCGGCCATGAACTCATTTGTCATACTTTTATAATCATTCTCATTTTTTAAGACGCCGTCTGAAGACACTAATTCCCCGCCAATCCAAGGGTAATTTTTTATGCCTTTTAAAGAGACAAATTCCGTTTCTCTTTCAAAAACAGGTATTTTAAAACTCATAAATATTTTTGATGTCTCAATCAAGTCGGATACAGAATTGTCCAGACTTTTTCTTAGAATCAGAATGTTTTCTTTTGAAGGAAACCTGGTAAATCCGCCGACAATCATAGTCATTGGATGAGTATTCCGCCCGCCGACAACATCACACATGTCATTAGCCAGTTTTTTTAACCTTAAAGCTATTTCTGCCGCATTTCTGTTTTTTGCGATTATTGGGAATATACTGCCTGCTTTTAAAAAATCAGGCAGGGCCAGGAAATAAAGATGAAGTATATGGCTTTGAATTGTTTCTGCGTTCATTAGAATGCGTCTGAATATTTCGGTTTTTTCGCTCACGGCAACACCAAACGCGCGTTCGGTAGCCCGGATACTCGTGGTAACATGGGCAATCGAGCAAATACCGCAGATCCGCGAAACAATAAGCGAAACCTCATCAAAATGTTTATCAACCATCATCGCCTCAAAAAACCTGGGTGTTTCCACAACCTGCCATTCAGCCTTTTCAATCCTGCCGTTTTTTACTTTTATGTCAATGGTGCCATGCCCTTCAACCCTGGTAAGATAGTCTTTTTCACTGTGCATTTATTTCTCCCATTTAAAAGCGCTGAAAAGCTCAAATTTGTCCCTGATTTGCCTTTCAGTAAATCCATTTTTCTTCATTATTTTTTTCATAAATTCTATATTCGGCTCGGCCGCCGGGCCCCGGCATCCTATACAACTATTGCCGTTTGACGGGCACCTCGCCCCGCATCCCGCCCTAGTAAGAGGCCCCATGCAGATTTTTCCAAGTTCATAAAGACAAATATTCTGTTTTTCTTTGCATCTGAAACAAACGGGGTGTTTTAAATATCTAAACTCCCTGCCAAGCGCGATGCTTTGGACTATTGCTTCTACTTCCGGTTTATTAACAGGACATCCATAAATATAAAAATCAACTTTTACAACCTCATCAATTGCCAAAACCTTATCATTAGTTTCTACAGGATAGTTGCCATAAACCTCTTTTTTTACCCATTCAATATCATTAAATTTATTTTTTAATTTATTTATGCCGCCAAAACACGCGCAGGTGCCAAATGCGACAAGAATTTTCGTTTTTTCCCTTATATTCTTTACCCTGTTTATTTCATCATCACGGGTAATGCTTCCTTCAATGAATGCTATTTCATAATCATCTTTACCCCCCGTCAATATTTCACGGAAATTAATTACCTCCATTAAAGATATAAAATCCAAAAGATTGCTCTCGTTATTGGCAATTTGAAGCTGGCATCCTTCACAACTGGAAAAATCAAAAAATGCCGCTTTTGGTTTAACTAAATCGACGCCTAAATATTGCATATTTTTCACCGTTTAAACGGTTCAAACCGTTTGAACCGTTTTATATCGCCTCTTTCAAATTCATGACTGTCCAATAATCAAAAACAGGTCCGGACAAACAGGTATACGTCGAGCCTACATTACAGCGGCAGCATTTTCCCATTCCGCAATGCATTCTCCTTTCCAGTGAAACAAACATCTTTTCCATAGGTATGCCAATATCATTAAGTTTATTACAAACAAATTTAAACATTACCGGAGGGCCGCAGACAATGGCATGAGTATTGGACGCATCAATTGTTATTTCCTCAAACAGGTCGGTAATAAGCCCAACCTTTCCTTCCCACTTTTTATCGGGATTCTGCACAATTGTAAAAAGTTTTATGCCGTCAATCTTTTTCCATGTCTCATATTGATATGTAAAAAGCATCTGGCCGGGAACATTTGTTCCATACATGATAGAAATATCTTTAAACATGTTGCGGTTTTCTTCAACATAGTAAATCGCTGACCGCAAGGGAGCAAGCCCCAGACCGCCGGCAATAAGAAGCACATTTTCGTTTACAAACTTTTCCATGGGGAAACACGTCCCGAAAGGGCCTTTAATGCCGACATGCGAACCTCTCTGCATTTTGTGCAGGAAATTGGTAACACGCCCGCTTTTGCGTATACAAAGCTCAACCACACCGCGGCGTGAGGGAGATGAGGATATTGAAATGGGAATTTCCCCGAAGCCGGGGACCTCGAGCATCAGAAACTGCCCGGGTTTAAAAGAAAACCGTTCCCTTTCATCATGGTTGATAATTTGGACCTGAAATAGCTTCTCCAATGGTGTAAGCTCAATCACGCCGGTTATTTCGGATTTGAAAGTTTTCTCAAAATTTCCAAGATCTGTTTTACGGTTCAGCCGCCCCCCGGGCTTTATTTTTTTACTCTCGCTTAATACATCCTGGTACTTCAATGAATATTCCACAATCCCCCCTTACAACTTAAAATTATTTCATTCTCTAATCGACGATATGACCTCCGGCACTGTTATCCCCGCAAGACATGCCTGGCCGCACCTGCCGCATCCGACACATAATGATTCTTCATAAGCTTCAACAAATCCGCGGTGTTTATGGTAATACCTGTATTTCAGACGTATATGCTTTTCAGGCCTGAAATTAAAGCCTCCTGCAACCTCGGCAAAATCAACCAGGGTACAGGCATGCAAAATTTTCAGCTTCCCGGCGTTCTGGAATTTTAAGTCGATTTTCTCCTCGATTCCATAACAATAACAGGTCGGACAAACCCTTGCGCAGCTTCCACAGCCAAGACATCTATCACCCCACTCTTTCCAGACATCTGATTGAAACTCCATATCAAGGATTTTAGTTAAATCAGTTACATCCACTTTTGCGGAAAATTTTTCTGTTTTTAATTTTCTTATTCTTTTATATTCATCATCATCCGCTTTAGTAGTGTCTTTTGTTTTAACTTTTTTTAAAAAATCGAAAGCTATATTGCTGAATATTTCCATAAAGTAGCTGTCCCCGATTTCTATCAGGAACAAATCGCAGCCGTGCTGGACCGTATGGGTCCCAACCGAACGGCAAAAACAAAAAGGTTTCGGTTCACAATCCATGCCGATAATAAAAGTATTTTTTCTCCTGATGGCATAATAAGGCGAAGGGTAATCTCCGAGCAATAAAACCTTATCCAGCTTATTTAAAGAATTAATATCGCAGGGATGCAGACCCAGGAGGACACGCGGGACTTTAGTTTCATAACCAATATTTTGCTCCCAGGTATTATTCTCTATTTTAAAACTCGAAATCACTTCGCGGTAGGGAAGAAAAAAACGCCTTGGGGGATATTTTATAATATCATAGTTGAAGTCAATATCGCCGATATTTTTAATTTCCCTGAGGTCATAGATAGGCTTCTTATTCTTGTCCTTTGCTATTTTTTGAGGGGCAAAAAAATTATTATTTTCAATAAGAATTTCCAGAAATTTATTAAAATCTTTTTTGCTTATTGTTTTAAAAATCACTGGTATTTTATCGGTCTTTATTAAACATTCTTTAGATTATTAATCAAATTCAATGAATTGAATTTAAAACCGGTTTTTCCAACCCGAATTTTAATATTTTATTGTTCAAAGGGTCCGAAACATATATATTCATTTTGCTGTCCACTGCAAGCCAGCTCACAGCCTTAATTCCTCCCTTATAATCTCCGGGATTTCCAAAACTCGCCAATAAATTACCTTCCCAGTCATAAATATACACATTTTTCCCGTCAGAGCCGTAAAAATTGCCCTTCCGGTCAGAAACTATTAAGTGGCACGAAAAAAGCGGAATTCCCTCCTGCGGTAATGGTATGGGATAATTATTAATTAAATATTTATCAGAGGTATAAACCCTGATTTCGTATTTCATTTTAAAATCTTCTTCAATCGACTTTTTAATTCTTTGTTTTTCATCATTTAAACGGGCATACTCTTCCCTATCCTCTGTCTCTTTTGATTTAAGTTCTCTTTCTCGATTTAATAAAAGCAATCTTTTCCTGTAATTTAAATCATCAATGTCTTTTGCGATGAATGCCAATCTATCCTGGACCCTGAGCATCCGGTTTAAGGTATCATCCGCTTTTTGCCTTATATTTACCCTTGTGGCGGCGGATGTCTCAAATTCAAGCGCCTTCCATAAATTAGAGTTTTCAATTCTAAGGCTCTCAAGCGCATATGTCGAATCCCTTGCCTCAAGTTTGTAATCATACAATCTTCTGTCAATGGCGTCAACATCTCCCATATCTGTGATTTCTCCGGGAACAACAACATAGTTATATCTTTGACTGACTTTTCTTAATTCATCGGCCACCCCTGCCGGATATGTCAGTTCTCTCTGTTTTTCTTCGATTTTTCTTAATTCTTCATTATATTCGTCGGTCTTAAATTCTTTTCTAAGCGAAATAAAATAATAATTGCTTTTATCATCTATATGGACCAGACGCGAATCCTCATCTATCGGGAAACTTGATAATAATTCTTTTTGTGGAGACATTTTTTTTATTTTATTTTCCTGCAAAATGTAAATATTGCCAAAACTGTCCGCCTTTAGCGGGATCTGAATACGCTCAGCCATTTTATTGACCAATTCAGCTTTACTGTTATAGAGGAAAGTCCCTTCGGAATCCACGATGTACAAATTATCTTCCCAATCGATAAAAATCTCCCCTTTTTTATTTTCGACATTTGTAAGAAAATGATAAATGGGCGCATTGCTTGCATAAAATCTATAACCTATGTTTTCCTGAAGTTCTTCACGGCCTTGCCCTGAAACAACTCTGGTTACGCAAAATGCAATTAAAATTAAGATAAAAATATTTCTATTCATTTTTATTCCTCCTTAAAACCTTCTTTTAATAATATAGCTTTATCAAAAATTTTGCAACAATTAAATTTTTTCCCAAAAATTTACTTTTCCTATTTATATTTACCGGTTTTTGTATAAAATAGATTCCTCTTGTGATATAATTTGTCTTATGCCTGCTTCCCCTTTATACAGTTTTATCGAAAATTCTATCAAAAATATCGATGTAGATAACCTCAGAATACTCCGGAAAATCAACTCGGCACAGGAAAAATATTTATTAATCAATGGCCGAAGGATGCTTAATTTGTCCTCGAACAATTATCTCGGATTGGCCAATGACAAGAGGATTATAAAAGCGGCCGTTGAAGCATTGCAAAAATACGGAACGAGTTCCTCAGCCTCAAGACTGATCTCAGGGAACATAAAAATACACGAGGATCTCGAAAACGCCCTTGCGGAATATTTCCAATCTGAAACATGTCTTTTATACGCAAGCGGTTACCAGGCAAATCTTGGTGTAATCCCTTCATTAATGGACAAAAATGATGAAATTATCTGCGACCGGCTGTGTCATGCGAGTATTATTGACGGGGTCTTGCTTTCCGGGGCAAGATTCAGGCGTTTTCCGCATCTTGATTATAACATATTAGAAAATACATTAAAAAATACCGCGCGCAGGTCAAAAAAATTAATTATTACTGAAAGCATATTCAGCATGAATGGCGATATTGCCGATATTCCGTTGTTATTAAATCTCGCCGACAGGTACGGATGTCTGCTGTATATTGATGAAGCTCACAGCCTTGGGATACTTGGAAAAAAGGGGAAAGGTGTTTTAGAATATTTTAATATTAATCCCGATAATAAATATATAATCAGGTTAGGCACGCTTGGCAAAGCGTTTGCAAGTTTCGGCGCCTTTTTACTTGGAAACAAAAACCTGCGTGAATTTTTAATAAATAAATCCCGCAGTTTCATTTATTCTACGGCCCTGCCCCCCGCGGCATCCGCTGTAAGCCTTGCTTCATTAAAAATAATTGATTCTGAACCCGAAAGAAGAAAAAAACTTTGGGATTCGTCTTCCTATTTTATTAAAAATTTAAAAAAATCGTTATTCGACACGCTGCGGACCCAAAGCCCGATAATACCTGTTCTCTTAAGAGACAACAAATTAACTATGGAATTCAGCCAACGCCTCATGGAGGAAAGTATATTTATCCCGGGAATAAGGCCGCCTACTGTCCCACAGGGACAAAGCCGGCTGAGAATTTCATTAACCTCGGATATTTCAAAAAAGGATATAGATTTTGTTATCGGCAAATTAAATTTTTTAAAAAAGAATTTAAGAGCTTCTGCCGATAAAAACTGATAAAATACTCATAATATGAAAGAATTATATCACCAGGCAAATCAGGGAAATAAAAAAGCAATTGAAGAAGTCCTGAAGGAAATAGAGCCGGTACTGAATCAAATAGCCGCGCATTACTTTTCTCCCGGCATGGACAAACAAGACATCAAACAAATACTGCTTACTGGCGCATGGCAGGCCATGATCAGGTTTAATCCCAAAAAGGTGTCAGATAAAGGCAATGTGGAAAAAATATTCCTCATGTGGACAATTAAACTGGCTGAACAATATCTATGGAGAGATTTTCGCTCACGCGACCCTGACAGGCGCGGGCATATGGCCACCAAGGAATTATCGGAATGTATTTCCCTGGGTGAAAAAATAGACAGCTCCCGTGACACGTCCATGAATATCGACGAAATAATTCCCGACAGCAAGATAAAAATGCCTTTAGATTTAATCTCTGAAAAACAAGAAGCGGAAATCATAAATTCTCTTATTGACCGTTTAAGCAAAGATGAAAAAATCGTAATTGAACTGCACTATGTCAAAGGATTAAGTTTTTCTCACATTGGCAGGAAACTTTCTAAAAGCAAACAGTGGATTTTTATTATACATCAAAAGGCAATTAATCATTTAATAAGATGGTGGAATTGGCAGAAAAAGTATAGTTTTAAATTAACCAATGATAATGAATTGCTGTCATCAAGAAGGAAAGCACTGGAACACCTGCTTAAAAAAGAAGAGCAATAGAAGCGGTTTCATAAGTCCCTTCTATTGCAGTTGGCTGTAGGACTTATGCACTGCGTTATCGGCACAAAATGTCCTCGATGTCCGCTGCGGCGGACGCCTCCGGGCATTTTGCGCCTGCTGCCTTGTTCATAAGTCCTTCGCTCAACTTCATGACGAACCGACTTATGAAACCGCTTCTAGTATTTTAATTTTGGGTCAAATATATCCCTTAAACCATCCCCTAAAAAATTAAACGCCATAATCGCGATAAAAATAAACATGCCGGGGATAAGAACCCATGGAAAATTTGTCAAAACATTAACACTTTTTGCCACAGAAAGCATATTCCCCCAGCTTGCCTGTGGTTCCATAATCCCTAATGACAAAAGGCTTAAGGCTGATTCTCCAAGTATATAACCCGGAATGCTTAACGTGGCGGATATAATGGCGTAAGACATAGTATTGGGCAGGATATGGCGGTATATAATCCTCCATGGACTTGCTCCAATGGACCTGGCACCCAAAACATACTCTTCTTCACGCAATGAAAGGACCATTCCGCGGACAACACGTGCCATACCGGCCCACTCAATAAAGCTCATGGCAATTATTATTAAAATATAAATAATAACTGAAGATAAAGCCGGCGGAAAGGTGGCCCTGAGCGCCAGAAGAAGATAAAAATGCGGGAAAGACATTATTATCTCGCAAAAACGCATAATGAAATTATCAACCCATCCTCCAAAATATCCTGAAATCCCTCCAACAATCATACCGATAATAAATGATATAAAAACACCAATCAGCCCTATTGAAAGCGATATCCTGCTTCCATATAAAATCCTCGTAAATATGTCCCGGCCCAGGTAATCGCTGCCGAAAATAAAAATTTTAGCCGGTCCATCAACACCAAAAAGATGAATGTTGGCTTTAAATATTCCCAGAAATAAATGTTCTTCCCCTTTAACAAAGAAATGCATAAAATACTTTTCCCGATCGTTTATTATATAACTTTTCTGGAATGTTTCACTATTTATCTCTCCTGACGTCCCATAAATAAACGGCCTGATATAAAATTTCCCGCCTTTATCAAAAAAATGAATTTTTGTGGGCGGATGATAGCTTTTATCCCTGTTCTGAATATAATAACTGTAAGGTGAAATAAAATCCGCGAAAACAGCGCAGAAATAAAGGATAAAAAGTATTCCCGCGCCAAAAACCGCTAATTTATGTTTTTTGAATTTTTTTAAAAACATATATGTCATATACGACTTATAAGACCTGTAAAAACTACTGTCTTATCCTCGGGTCAACAATCAGAAGCAAAATATCGGCAATTAAATTTCCCACAAGCAAAAGAACCGCGCTCATCAAAAGACTTCCCATAACAAGGTATAAATCCTGGCTGAACACCGCATCAAGCATTAAACGCCCCAGACCCGGCCATGAGGTTACTGTCTCTATTAATGCCGCGCCGCTCAAAAGCCCCGAGATTTCATATCCGAAAATTGTGACTAATGGATTAATCGCGTTTCTCAACGCGTGTTTATAAATTACAAGGTATTCCGGAAGCCCCTTCGCGCGCGCTGTAATAATATACTGGCTTCTCAAAACCTCAAGCATATTCGCTCTCATCAAACGCATGAGCCCGGCCAATCCACCGATAACGAGCACACTAATCGGAATAATTATATGTTTCAGATAATCCGCTATCCTGCCCGGTATACTCAAGGTTTCATGGTCGATGCTAACTACCCCTCCGATCGGCAGCCAGCCTGTTTTTGCCGCCGCAAATATTAATAGAAAAGCAATAAAAAAGTTCGGTATTGACATCCCTAAAAATGCAATTATTGAAAAAAGCTTATCCGGTATTTTTTCTTTTTTAACAGCTGAAACTACTCCCATCGGAATTGCCAATAACCAGATAAAAACTATACTTAAAAAAGATAACGAAAATGTGTTCCATGCTCTTTCCTTAATCAGGTCAAAAACAGGAACATGATAAGTAAAAGAATATCCAAAATCGAGTTTTAAAATATTCTTCAGCCAATTAAAATATTGGACAATCCACGGCCTGTCCAGTCCAAACTCCTGCCGCATCTTTTCCAAAGTAATTTTGGAAATCTGGGGATTTAATTTTAACTGGTCAAAATAGTCGCCGGGGGCCATCTGTATTATCAGGAAGGAAAAAAAAGTGATCCCCAGGAGAAGAGGAACCATATGGATTATTCTTTTACGAATATATGAAAACATATCATTTAATAATCTTATACCGCACTAAGATATTCATGGACATCTTTTTAAGTGGCATTTCTTTAATGTCTTCGTATTCTTCCAGGGGCTCGGAAAAATATTTGCCTTTTGTATTTTTTTCCAGATATGTATGAATTTCATTTTCACTGCCCGGGATTTCATCAAGCGACAGTAATTCCAGTTTAACTTCAAAAGATTCTTCATACCATTCTTTCTGCCGTTTTGCTTTTTTTGCCGCCATGTCTATCAATTCTTTTTTTGCCGGTTCTTTATTTTCAATATCATATTCAATATTTTCTATTGAAATATCCGGATCAATTTTCCGTATTAACTCAAATATATTGTTAATAAATTTTAAATCTTTAATTTTTAAATCAACATATCCCCTAACAACATAATCCTTGCTGAAAAAACCGCTCGACACATATGAATTTAAATTGTAAACCTTTATGTCTTTTTCATCTATCCCGACCTTTTTAAGTTCGTCCTTCGTCTTGTTTAATGCTTTATTGCAATCCGATGATGCGGAGGCGAAAGTGCCCGATTTTTTATCGATTTTCATCTTAATAATAAGGACATCCGATTCAACTTCCTTTTCAGAGGTGATCATAAATTGCACACTTGGATTTTCCGGCAATTCAGCTTTAACAGTATGAATAGAACACAGAAAAATAAATAAAGGAATTAATAAAACTTTTTTCATTTTCTCCTCCTCTGTTTAATAAGGATCTCTGCCCTGTGTTTGGACTATTCGTTATCCGCCTTAGGCGGATTCCTCATTTATTTATATATATTTCCCAGATGTTATGCAATGCATGCCCGTAAGCGGTAGGATGGATATTCCCGAATTTGTTTCTGACTGCGTAAATGGCGGCGGGATTAACTGTATAAATTAAAGGAAGCTGTTCGGCGGCTACCTCCTGCCAGCGGAAATAAATTCCTTTGCGCTTTTCTTCGTTTAACTCGCTCGCTCCGCGGGTAAATAAATCATCAATTTCTTTTTCCCATGATGTCGCGGGTTTTTCCTGGCGGGGATACCACATATGCAATTGGCCGGAGGACATCCATACATTCATTCCCCCGTGAGGTTCAACTCCGCCTGTCAGCCCTATGATTATCGCGTCCCAGTCAAAGGGCGGGTTGTCAAGTTTATTAACCAAAGTATTAAACTGGATTGGCGCGAAATGCGCATTAATACCCGCTTTCCGCAGGTCATCCGCGATAATATTACCCATTTGTTCACGCTCTTTATTTTCGCTGTTTGTGAGTATCGTAAATTCCACCATATTTCCGTTTTTATCCTCGATAAATCCGTCATTGTTTTTATCTCTGAATCCAGCGTGTGACAAAATTTCTTTGGCTTTGGCAATATCATAATCATATTTTTTAACATTATCATTAAAGAAAAACACAGCGGCCTTTTCCATTGCCGAGTGCTGGGGAAACGCAAGCCCGGACATAACATTATTAATAATTGAATTTTTGTCTATCAAATGAGCCACAGCACGGCGAAATTCAACATTTGTGAACCAATCAATCTTAGGGCGCTTGACCGTGCCAAGGTTCTGGTTAAACACTAAAAAATTAGTCCCAAATGTCGGCCCGCAGTTAAAAAGCGTAAAATTTTCTTCTTTTTCTTTTGCTTTCAGCAAGGCAAAATCCTGGCCCCGCGGCGATAAAATATCTATCTCTCCTGACTGGAATTTTAAAAGCTCAGCATCCTGATCCGGGACAATCAAAATTACAAGCTGTTCCAGATAGGGCAGTTGTTTCCCATCTTTATTTTTTCTCCAATAATACGGGTTTTTCTCCAAAACAATTTTCTGGCTGGGAATATATTCTTTAAGATAAAACGGGCCCGTTCCTACAATTTCCGAAGGATTTGCATTTACTCCCCATGTTGAAGTAAACTTTTTTTCCAGGACTGCTTTTTCAAGGACATGTTTCGGCATTATTTCCTGCCCAAGCTGGCGCAGAAACGGCGCGAATGGTTTTGGCAATATGAATTTTACAGTAAAATCATCGATCTTTTCGGCCTTTATTTCCTTACCGTCGATTGTAAAAATATCCCGGCTTGAAGAAGGAATATCGTCATTATAAATCAGTTTTTCAAATGTAAAAACCACGTCATCGGCTGTAAACGGCTTGCCGTCAAACCATTGGACATCTTTGCGAAGCTTAAATATCCATTCTAAACCGCCGGGCGAAATATGCCAGCTTTCGGCAAGACACGGTCTTACTTCTGTAGTTACTCCGTCTGTTTCAGTAAGGCCTTCAAAACACCATCCGATTGCCTGTGTAGTAGATGTCTCTTTTGCCATAATCGGATTAAAAGATTTCGGGTCGCTTATCGAACTGATAATAATTTTGCCGCCAGACTGCTTTTCAAACCCGGTTTTTGTTTCATTATCTTTTTTCGAGCATGAAAACATTAATGCGGCTGCAAACAAAACGATAACGAATTTTACTGTATTTTTCATCTTATTTATTAATTAATGGTGTTACTGATTCCGGCAGGGCCGGCAAAACAGCAGAATCCATCAACGGCTGAGGGTGGCTGGAACGCATTTTTCCCGCTTCTTCCTGGGCGGCCTTTTCCATCAGAGAAGCTTTTGAAACTTTCTGCCCGGTTGTCGAAAGATAAAGAGAACTTGCCATAAAAATCGCTGCACAACCCACTGTTACCTTCCCGATAAAACTCGCGGCCCCGCGGCTCCCCAGTAACGGATTTTGCCCGCCCCCCCCGAAAACAGAACTGATATCAGTCCCCTTGCCCTGTTGAAGTAAAACAATAAAAATCATTCCGATACAAACTATTACATGGATAATAAGAACTAAGGTATACACTCAAATCCTCCTTTTAATGCTCACTGGTTATAAATTATTTGCTGTTTTCAATATATCAGTAAAAGTATCAATTTTTATGCTCGCGCCTCCAACGAGCGCACCGTCTATATTTTCCTGTTTGAGAATATCCTCCACATTTTCAGGAGTCACGCTGCCCCCGTATTGGATACGGACATTTGAAGAAATCTCTTCATCATAAATCACAGAAAGCCTGTTCCTTATAAATTTATGCATTTCTTCCGCCTGTTCAGGGGTCGCATTTTTGCCGGTGCCAATCGCCCATACCGGCTCATACGCAATTGTTACTTTTTTAATTTCATCCCTGTTTATTCCTGCTAAACCGTTAATCAATTGTTTTTCAACAACTTTCTGGTGCAAATTTTTATCCCTTTCATCCTGTGTTTCCCCCACGCAAAAAATCGGATATAACCCGTGTTTCAAGGCGGATATTACTTTTTTATTCAACAACTCATCTGTTTCGCAAAAATATTTCCGCCTCTCCGAATGCCCTATAATTACATAGTTACAGCCTAAATCCTTAAGCATTAAAGGCGATATCTCTCCCGTAAAGGCCCCCTTTTCCTCAAAATACATATTTTGGGACCCAAATTTAATATTTGAATCCTTAAGCAGGTCCTGCATTAAAAAAAGATGAGTGTAAGGCGGTATAAAAGCTATATCGATGTTCTTAAATCCGTTTGTTTTTTCCTTGATCCCGTTTATAAGTATTCTCGCGTCCTTCTGCAGTGTGTTCATTTTCCAATTTCCCGCGATAAACAATTTTCTTCCTTCAATATCGCTGAGTGCCTCTATTCCCGGGAGTGATTTTCCTTCAAGAAATTCCAGTGACGCGCCGCCTCCGGTGGAAATATGTGTAATTTTATCTTCCACATTGCTGTCATGTATCGCCGCCGCTGAATCGCCGCCCCCGATAATTGTTGTCGCTTTTGATTCAGCTAAAAGTTTCGCGACCGCGATTGTCCCGTTTTTAAACTGGGGTATCTCGTAAACCCCGACCGGACCGTTCCAGAGAATTGTATTCGCGTTTTCAATTTCTTTTCTAAAAATCTCAATGGTTTTGGGCCCTATATCCATTCCGCGCCAGCCGTCAGGTATTGATTTTTCGTCCTGCACCCTGCTGTGCGCTGTTTTTGAAAATTCATCGGCAATGATATGGTCTACAGGAAGGATTATTCTGCTGTGGTTCTTTTTTACAGTTTCAAGAATTTCATTAGCTAAATCCAGTTTATCTTTTTCCACCAGAGAATCGCCAACCAGAATTCCCTGTGATTTTAAAAAGGTATAGGCCATTCCCCCGCCGATCAAAAACGCGTCAACTTTATGCAGAAGATGTTTAAAAATCTCTATTTTATCTGAAACCTTGCCGCCTCCAAGAATAACCAAAAACGGCCTTTTTGGATTTTGCACGGCCTGCCCCAGGTATTTAATTTCTTTTTCCATTAACAGCCCCGCGGCAGATTTGGAAACAAACTTAGTCACACCAACAACCGATGCGTGAGCCCGGTGAGAAACACTGAACGCGTCATTCACATAATAATCACAAAGTTTCGCAAGTTTCTGGGCAAATTCGGGGTCATTGTCTTCTTCTTCACTGTAAAACCGGACATTCTCAAGCAGGATGACATCCCCGTCTTTCATGCCGGCAACCGACATTTCAACCGATGTCCCGATACAGTCGTTTAACTTTTTTATTTTTCTGCCTAACGCGGCCTCAAGTTTTTCCGCGACCTTGTTCATCCGGAGGCCCTCAATTACTTCTCCTTTGGCCCTGCCCAGGTGAGAAATCAATACCGCCCGGCCCCCGCGGTCAATAATATTTTTTATGGTAGGGATAGAACTTGTTATCCTGATGGTGTCTATAATTTCGCCTTTTTTATCAAGAGGCACATTGAAATCCGTACGGATAAGGACCTTCTTCCCTTTTACATCCAAGTCTTTTACTGAAAGCTTTTGCAATCTGACCTCCCGGTATTTTGAAACACCATTTTATACTTAAGACACTTTTACTTATTGCTATTGACAACTTTTTAATTAACAATTGAAAATTGTCAATTTTATTACTTAATTCCCTTTTTTATTAATATAATCAACCAAATCTACCAGCCTGCACGAATATCCCCATTCATTATCATACCACGCAATTACCTTTATCATTGTCTTTTCAACCACCATTGTTACCAGGCTGTCAACTATTGAAGAATGAGGATTGTCAAGAAAATCGATTGAAACCAACGGGAGTTCACAATAATCCAGGATACCTTTCAATTCATTCTGCGAAGCCTTTTTTAAAACCGCGTTAACTTCTTCTTTTGTCGTCCCTTTTTCCACCTCGGCAACAAAATCCAGCATTGAAACATTAGGTGTCGGTACCCTTACCGACAGACCGTCCAGCTTGCCTTTTAGCTGCGGCAGAACAAGTCCAATTGCGGTAGCCGCTCCTGTAGTGGTGGGTATCATCGATACCGCCGCGGCCCTTGCTCTTCTCATATCCTTATGCGGCAAATCGAGAATCCTCTGGTCATTTGTATATGCATGCGTGGTAAGCATAAACCCGTGTTTAATTTTAAAATTCTCATCTATTACCTTGGCGACGGGGGCCAGGCAGTTAGTTGTGCATGACGCGTTTGAAATAATGTGATGTTTGGACGCGTCATAAGTTTTTTCATTAACTCCCAGGACAAGCGTCACATCCGGGTTTTTCGCGGGCGCGCTGATAATTACCTTTTTTGCGCCGTTTGTTAAATGTGTTTGTGCCTTCTCTTTGTCAGTAAAAAGGCCCGTCGATTCAATAACAATATCCGCTCCTAAATCCTTCCAAGGCAATTTTGTTATGTCTTTTTCCGAAATTACTTTAATTTTACGGCCGGAAACCACAAGATTATTGTCCTGGGCCTTGACATCTTTATCAAAAATTCTATGAATGGAATCATATTTCAAAAGATGCGCCAATACCGAGGCGTCCGTTAAATCATTTATCGCAACAATCTCAAATTCTTTTTTGTCCGAAGCCACCCTTAAAAAATTCCTGCCGATCCTGCCAAAACCGTTAATCGCTATTTTTATAGACATTTAACCTCCTGTTATAATGATTTTGTTAATACATCACAAAAGATTATATTCATTTTTCAAAAATAGTCAACCCTTTTTTGCCTTCCTGCCTTCTTTCATAAAGCATCTCGGCAAAACTCTCTAATCTCAATTTTGTCCTCGCGTCAAGGTTTCCCGGCCTGTCACCTTCTATGCTTAAAAAAGGAATGTCAATCTCATGCCTGAAAACCATGTCCTCGATCTGGCGGAAACAAAAACTCTGGGTATAATGAATAACACCGTCAACTCTCCGCCTTTTCAATTCTTTTTTAATGTCTTTCAAACGGAAATAAGCGCCGTAAGGATATGAAAAAGAACCGTATTGTTCAACAATATTTTTCTTTAAGTACGGCATGCTAAACTGGCGTTGTATTTCATTATAAACCACATGCACGCCCAGCCCTTCAAAATAAAGGTAAAAGTCTGAAAATATCGGCGGGACGCCTATATAGGCGATTCTCGGAAAATTTTGATTTATTTTTGGAGATTTTTTCGCTATATCCAGGAATCTTATAAGTTTCTCTTCAAACTGTTCAAAACTCCCGTTAAAATCACTGCTTGCCACAAGATACAAGTGGTTAACAAACCCGCT
This sequence comes from bacterium, assembly GCA_040754625.1. Taxonomy (NCBI): domain Bacteria; species bacterium. The sequence continues at coordinate 24,226 of JBFMCF010000063.1, forward strand.
TACCCTGTTTTCTCTCCACGTGAGATTGTCCAATTCAACAAGAAGTTTTCTTATCTCATCCAACCGTTTTTTTATCTTGTTGACCTTGTCCCATGTCGTCCCGAAATAATCAATTAATTTTTTAATTTCATTTTTTAGATGTTTTTTATCGAGGTGGTCATACGGGTATGAAAACGGGATTATATCAAGACCCTCAAGCTTCCATGTTTCCATCAGGGCATGCGTATTGCTGCAATCTCCCTGTATAACACCTATGATTCTCTTCATTTTAAGCTTTAAAGCAGTTGAATAAATGCCTTTTATCCAACTGCAGGTATTGCGGGGAAAACCCGCTTCCTCGGCAAATTCAACAAGTTTATCTTTATTGAGGTGATTAATAAAAATATTATTTAAATCAAGTGGGACAAGGCCTGCGGCAAAGATTACCTCGACAGGAATAGATGTGGTAAAACCTACGCGTTTGTCAGCTTCTTTCAATTTTGATCCTTATAATTAAATGAGCGAACCTGCCTGCGGCAGGCTGGCACATGGGTTTGCCCCTGTCAATTGGGCAAGGCAAGCCTTGCCCCTACAATTTATTTTTTAATCCACTGCATCAGCCCGCCGGCTGAAATCAACTCCTGCATAAATGGAGGGAAGGGAGCCGTCTGAAACATTTTACCGGTTGTCAGATTTTTTATCCTGCCGAGATTAAAATCAATTTCAATTATATCGCCTTCTTTAATATCAGAAGCCGCGTCATTTGATTCCAAAATCGGGAGCCCGATATTTATCGCGTTACGGTAAAATATTCTCGCGAAAGAAGGCGCGATAACCGCCGCGATTCCTGAAAATTTTATTGCGATCGGCGCGTGTTCGCGGGACGAACCGCACCCGAAATTTTTGCCCGCGACAATAATATCGCCGGGTTTTATTTTCTTAACAAAATCAATATCAATATCTTCCATACAATATTTCGCCAGCTCTTTCGGGTCTGATGTGTTCAATCTCCTCGCCGGTATAATTTCATCCGTATTGACATCGTCCCTGAATTTCCAAACTTTACCTTGTATAACCATAAATTTCCCCTTCCGTTCTTCAGCCTTCAGCCTGAAACCTTCAGCCTATTTAACTATTTCCCCCGGGTCCGTTATTTTCCCTTTTATCGCGCTCGCGGCCGCCACCGCGGGGCCTGATAAATAAACCTCGCTTTTTGGGTGCCCCATCCGGCCTATAAAATTCCTGTTGGTTGTCGCCAAAGCCCTCTCCCCTGCCGCAAGAATTCCCATATGCCCGCCGAGGCACGGCCCGCAGGTCGGCGTCGATACTGCCGCGCCCGAATCTATAAATATCTCAAGCAGCCCCTCCTTCATAGCCTGCCTGTAAACCCTCTGCGTAGCAGGAATAACAATCAGCCTTATATAAGGATGAACTTTCCTGTTTTTTAAAATACCCGCCGCTATCCGAAGGTCGGATATGCGCCCATTCGTGCAAGAACCGATTACCACCTGGTCGATAGCGACATTTTTATATTCCCGCGCCTCTTTTACATTACTCGGCAGATGCGGCGCCGCCACCTTCGGTTTCAATTTGCTTACATCATACTCATACACGCTTACATATTCAGCATCTTTATCGCTTTTAAATATTGGATATTTTCCCCTTGTTTTATCTTTCAGGTATTCGATTGTTTTTTTATCAACATGGAATATACCATTTTTCCCCCCGGCTTCAATCGCCATATTTGCCATAGTTAAACGGCCTTCAATCGACAAATTATCTATCGCGTCCCCTGTAAACTCCATTGAGTTATAAAGCGCCCCGTCCACACCTATGTCCCCGATAGTATGCAGAATCAAATCCTTTCCGCCAATCCATTTCGGAAGCTTCCCGCGGTAAACAAACTTCATTGAGGCGGGAACTTTAAACCAGCATTTCCCCGTTACCATCGCCGCAGCAAGGTCGGTACTTCCCACACCGGTGGCAAAAGCGCCAAGCGCGCCGTAAGTGCAGGTATGAGAATCCGCCCCTATAATGACCATCCCCGGTTTTATCAATCCTTCTTCCGGTAAAAGGGCGTGTTCCACACCCATTTTGCCAACCTCAAAGAAATTAGTGATTTTCTGTCCTCGTGAAAAATCGCGAAGGATTTTACACTGTTCCGCCGAAGCGATATCTTTGTTCGGAGCGAAATGGTCCGGTACCAAAACCACTTTATTCCGGTCAAACACTTTTTTCGTCCCGGACTTTTTAAATTCGTTTATAGCGAGAGGAGCAGTAATATCATTTCCTAAAGCTAAATCGACTTTTGCCAGGATCAATTCACCCGGCACAACTTCTTTTTTCCCGCAATGCTTCGCCAGAATTTTTTCAGTAATAGTCATGATTACACCCCTGATTCTTAATAATTCAATTTATTGATTTTTCTTTTTCTGCCATAAATAAATAATAGGGCCTTAACGCCCTATTTTAAACATAATATATCTTATTTATCCCTGTTTCGTCAAGTATTTTCTGATTTCAATTTTTGCAAGACAACTTAGAAATGCAGCAAAACACCGGGAAATTTACTGTTTAATTCTTCCGTCAACCATTTCAATTTTGTTGGAAAATTCTTCTTCCAGTTCTTTAAAATGACTGATGACAAAAATCTGGTCGAAGGCATCAGATAATTCACCGGTTATAAGCAATTTAACCAAAGCGTCTCTTCTTTCCTCATCAAAGGCGCTTATCGGTTCATCAAGAAATATAAAAGACGGTGCCGCTCCAAGTTCTTCGGGCAGTGTCGCAAGTGCAAAAGAAAGCCTTAAAGCCAATGAAAGCTGGTCTTTTGTGCCCCCGCTGAACATTTTTTTTGGAATATATGAATTTGCCTGGTCATCAAATATTTCAAGCCTGTAATCAGAGGGGTCAATTCTGACATCCATATACCTGTCAGCCGTCATAAACGGGATCAGCCGGGCCATGTGCAGTTCACATCTCGGCAGGACATTCTCAAATATCCCTTTTCTTGTAGAAGTTAATATTTCACGCGCTTTAGATATTATTTCCGCCATTTTTTTCTTTTGTTCCAAACCTTCTTCACCCTCTTCTATTTCTTTTTTTGTTAAACTAATCCCTTCATTTCGCAGTTCGTCCCTTTTTATAGTGTTAAATTTAATGATCCCGATTAGATCTTCTCTTTTTGCCATAAATTCGTCTTTTTTCGTTCCGTCAATCTTCTGCCCATGCAATTTCCCGTTAATATATTCCAGCCGTTTTTCATTAATACTTATGTTCGATATTTTTTCTTCCTGCCTTGCTTTTTTCTGCTGTTTTGATTCCCTCAATTCATTTTTTGATTCCAATTCCGCACGGTCCTTTTCAATTTCTTTCATTAAAGAACCCATCTGGGTAATGATTTTTTCAGGGTCATTGCCCAATTTATATTTTTCACTGAATATATTAAGTTTTTTAAATAACTCATTTTTCTCCTCTTCTATAAACGCAATATCTTTTCCCAGGGTTTCGATATCTACCTGGAAATCCTCCCCGACAATTTCCTGCGCTTCTTTTTTAAACCCTTCAACGATAAATTTATGGTCTTTTATCTTGGATTCCAAAAGTGCAATATTTTTGGAAGTATCCATTAAAGAACCCGGCATGTAAGTGCTTTGAAGGGAGATAACCTTACTCTTTACATTTGCCAGCATTTCATTATTTTCAGTTACATTTAATAAATCCAGGTCTTTTTGAGGTAAAAATGATTTCAGCACGGGATGCTCAAGCACCATTCTTTCAAGGTCTTTTTTATGCGCCGTATATAATTTATTTTTTTCCTCAAATTGCGACTCAAAAATTGATATTCTCCCCGTATCTTCGACCTTTTTTTCAATTTCTTTTTCAACACGGACTATTTCTGCCTCTATTTTTCCCATGTCATCATTTTTCACTAAAGTTTCTTCCATGAATTTAGATATATTCGCATTTATTGATTGTTCCTTTTCCAAATATTCCTTTAATTCATCCTCAATTTTTTCAGGAGTTATTTCGCCGGAGTTTTCGCTTAAAATAAAATCTTCTTCAATCCTTCGGACCTGGGATTCTACTTCAATAAGATTTTCCTTAATCTGATTTACTTTTTCTTCTATTTCATCCTTTTTTAAACCGCCGAAATTATTTTCTATTTCTTTTAACCTGTTCTGGGCTTCTTCTAAACTTGACGGCAGTTTGACCCCCTTTTTCTTCATCAAATCCTCCAGCTCATTTTTTGCTTCGGAATCACTTACCTGCTCGCTGATATTTTGCTTCCTTCCTTCCAGTTTCATTAAATTATCTTTAACGCCGCCAAGGCTCTTTTGTTTTTTATAAATCTCTGAATTGCAATTATAAACCATTTTTTTACTTACATATATCCTTTGCATTATGATTAATGTTACGGCCCCGCAAATTAAACGCAAAAACAACGGAATAATTTCTAAAGGAGTAAGAACTATTACCAGGCTCATGATTGTTATTATTGTAAACATATAAACATTTTTATTTATATTTTTCTTTTCTGTTTCTAATTTTTCCAAATCCGCGTTAGAATCTGTAATTATTTGCCTTGTAGCACTGATTTCTTTTTCTATTGATTCTTTTTTAGCCAGGGAAGAGCTTATCTTTTCCCATAACACAAGCAAATCCTTCTCTTTAAATTCATCCACTCTTCCTCTTATATTTTTTAACTCAATAAGAAGTATTTCTTCTTTTTTCTTCATCTGCAATAATTCTTTTTCTTTATTTTTTCTCAGTATTTTTCCCTCAATAAAATATTTTTCTTTTACATTTGCCTTTAAATCCAGAAGGCCTTTTAACCTGGCCTGCAAATCTGTGTCATTTTTACTTTTATTTGACCAGTTTTCTATGTCTTTTTTCCTTTCAGCCAAATCCAGCTTTTCTTCCAGAAGCCTTTCAATTAACGGGAGCACCTTTTCCAAAGCGTCCTTGATTTCCCTCATTTCCCTGTATGCATCTTCTTTGTCCTGCAGTTCATCTTTTACAAGGGAAAGCTCCTGTATTTTCTTTTCCTTGTTTTTCATCTCTTTTGTGTTTTCATCTATCATTTCTTTTAAATATGATAATTTTTTTATGGATGCGTCTTTTTTATCAATTGAAGCTATAATATTTTTCATCTCTGCCATTGCCTGGAGGTCTTCCTGTTTCTTTTCCAAATTAATTTTATCTATAATATTCAGATTCTTATCCAGATCAAGCAAATCGCTTTCCAGAAATTTAACTTCAGATTTTTCCTGTTTAATTCTTTCAATAAGTATTTCTTTTTCGTCCTGGAGGCTTAAAAGATCCAGATAATTATCCAAATCATCCTTTTCTTTTGTAATTACAGGCAATTTTTTAAGTATAGACATTAATTCCTTTTTCTTTTCCAGCACTTTTAAATCATTTTCCAATTTAAGGATTTCTTCCTTAAGTTTCTCTTCGAGATTTACAAATGTGTCCATGTTTAAAAGTTTGGCGATTGCTTTTTCTCTTTGCTGCGGGCTTATATTTTCAATTTTATCCAGGTTCTGCTGTTCAACAAAACAGCTGTTCAGGAGTGATTCACTGTCTAATCCTATTTCCTTTATTATTCTGTTATTAACTACAGTCACTTTTTCTAATACTTCTTTTTTGCCGTCAGCATATGTTATTTGCAGGTGGTGGTAACTTTCGCCTTCACGGTTAAATTTTCTGTTAATAACCATATAAGAATCTTTTAACGCCACCCCGAGCTCAACCTCTGCCTCGTCGCATGAATAGGATATAAGAGAAATATTCCCCCCCTGTCCGACTACTAATCCTCTCCCAAAAAGCGCAAAAAATATTGCCTCAAATAACGTGCTTTTCCCGGACTCATTTTTCCCCACGATCAAGATTGAACCCTTTTCAGGGAAAGAAAGCTTGTCTATGTCCAGGTGTTTAAATCCCTTTGCTTTCAGGGTCAATATTTTTACCACTCTTTCATCTCCTCAAATCTCTTTTTGATTAACTTTACAGCTTCGTCGATAATTTCTTTATCATTGGCGGATTTCGCAGTAATTTTCATTTCTTCGGCCACCCGGTTAACCTCTTCTTTTTGGCTCAATCTTCCCCTGCTTATTTTATAATATTCTCTTTCAGTATCAATAATATTAAACCCGTCTCTTGATAATTCGAAATAAAAATTAGATTTTTCACCTATGTGCCAGATATTATGAAATTTTATTTTTTGATATATATCCCGGTTTATATCTCCAGCCATTGTTAATTTTAACATTTGTTTCGTATCTGACGCCTTTATTAACTGGTTAATTATAAATGTGTTTGGGTCTTCTTTATTGTAGAAATTATTAAAATCAATAGTCACCTCGCTCCTTTTCTGGAAAGCAACAGGAATAAATTCTATATACGGTTGTTTTTTGTTATCAATTTCAAGATAATAAAATCCGGTTTGTTTTTCTTCCGAAAATTCAAGCTTTTCTGTTGCTCCCGGCATAACAAATAATTTTTCATTATGATAAAAATGATTTGCAGTATGAACATGTCCTGAAAATATGTAATTAAAAGGATAATTGTCAAAAAATTTTAAAGGAATTACCGGTTCATTGGCTTTTGGATGTAAATAACCTTCCAGGCCGTAATGAATCATTAAAATATTTAAACCGGAAGAATTTTTGGGAAGGTTATCCAAAGCGGGCTTTAACGGATCAGTATCACGGCATAAAAGAGGATTAGTCGTCAAACCTGAAATATTAATATCTATGCCTTTTATGTTAAGCACGGTATTTTCAGCAGCATCCTGCTTGTAGAACACATTAACATTTTCCTGCCGCGCAAAAATCAATTGCGGAATAATCCCGGTACCTTTCGGAGTGTCATGTGTCCCTCCGATAAGAAATGCTTTGATTCCCGCCTTTTTCAAATCATTCAGTCCTTCAGCAACTACAAGCAATGCGTCATTCCTGGGATTGGATACGTCAAATAAATCACCCACATTAATATAAAGATCGATCTTGTTTTTTAATGAATAGTCAATCGTTTTTCTGAAATTTTCTTTTAACCTTTTGCGGCGTTCCTCTATCTGGAACGGCCTCATTCTCGATGAATAAGCATTTAAATGGTTATCCCCTGTCAAAACTATTTTTATTCCCATACTGGCCCCTTTTTGGCGATTATATATTTCGAGCTTGGCAAAATTTTTAATTTCAAAATTTCTTTTCGCAAAGTTATATATTGTCTAACTATTTCCCCTTAAACGGCCAAATTATCTTAAAAACCTCCCCGATTACATTTATTCCTATACGCACTGTCTCCCTTAAAACCTTCCCGCCCATTAAGACAGTGGTTTCAATCGTTTTTTTGCCAAAATTCAATGTAGTTTCCAATGTTTTTCCCGCGGCGCTTTCCAAAAATTCAATACTGTTCTGCAGGCCTATTTTTATAACTACTGCTGTAATTAATCCCCAATCACCTTTAATTTCAGGGTTTTCAATCTTCCCTGTTATTTTCAGATTAAGACTGACTTTATCATCTTTATCTTTGAGAGAATAAAATTTCTTGACAATATTCTGTCCTTCCGGCGTATCGGTTATTATCATTTTTAATTCCGGGTAAAATATTTCGCCGGCCAAACTCAAATCTAGGACCGGTTCATCATCTATTTTGTCGATTTTACCATAAAAATCCAAACTGGAATTATTCCATGTAAATTTTAATGTATCAAAAGCAATACTGTCATCCTTATTGACAATCTTAAAAAAGACTTTGTTGTCCAATCCTTCAGGTTTGGCAATAATGTCCTTATAAGATATGTAATTATCTTTTAAATCTATATCACCCTGGCAGTTAACTATTTTACCATCATTTTCTATTATTAGATTAATTTTACTTGCACCCCCTATATTTAAATCCTCCAGTTCGCCTGCCATTTTTGGAGAAAAATACGGAATAATTCCTTTCAAAAAAAGCTTATCGCAATTAATGTCCAAATATACATTTATATTATTTTCCCGCTTCTTTATATTCCCTTTTATTTTGAAAACTGACTGGTCAATCGTATACTGCCCCGAATCAATATAAATAACGTTATCTTCAGTATCCATTAACCATACCAGGTTATCCGTTATACCATTAATTTTATATGAATGATTTTTGTAATAAACATCCACGTTATATAAATCAAATTTCCCTTTTAGTTTTTTGGTATTATTTTCTTTATACACACTTGTTTCGCCTTTCAATAAACCCTTGATTTTTATACCCTCGAGCCATTTTAATGAAGGCATAAAACCTGTTACTGAACTCCCTCTAAAATCATTTGTTTCCCATGTAAAAAACAATTTTCTATTATCTATATTGTAATTTTCAATCTTTCCGCCGGCATTGATTTCAAAATCCCCCAAAGTTATCCCTAATTTATTTATAATAAAATTATTCTGCCCGATCAAAAAATCAAAATTAATTATATGATTTACATTCCTGGGTTTATATAAAAATCCCTTCCAGCGCGTCTCACATTTATTGAGGTCCAATTCTCCCTTAAGATTAAGAAACTTCTTCTGGCCTGAGATATTTATTCTCATGTTAGATTTACCTGATAATTTATAATCATCCAGGCCCTGAACGTAGTCAGGTGTCAATTCACCCCAATAAAAAGAATTAGAAGCAACCGTTAAATTATACTGGGGCTGTTCTTTATCATAATCCATAATTTCGCCGTTAAGTGAAAATTTATTTTTTGACGATTCCAGTTGTAATTCCTTTACAATAAATGTATTTTCTTTCCATGATATATCAAAAAGCAGGTTACCGGGGATTTCCTGTTTTTTTTCAATAAAATTTCCATATTTTAATTTTGAGTCGTATATGTCTGCTTTGCCTTTGAGATTTACTTCATCTTTCAGGGAATTCACATTAATTGACAAACTGCAATAACCACCAAGATCGATAATTTCCCTGTTAAATAAATTTGATATTTTACGCGCATCATCATATTTCAATTTTTTAAAGTCCAGTTTCATATTCAATTCATTCTCATTCCCGAAATCAATTTCAATTAATTTCGAAGTCACTTCGGATTCCCCAAAAGTCAATCTGGGGTCCACTATCATTATTTTACCGTTTTCAGGAACAAGGTTAAAATCTATTTTGCTTTCCATCCCGTAAGGCTTATTAAACAATTTTGCGTACTGCCACATTAATGGTGTCCCGTTGATGCTTACCGAATAGATTGTTTTAGAAGGTTCCCCGTTGAATATTCTTACTTTTACCTTATCTGTTACTCCGAAAAACCTTATTTCCCTGGGCCAGGGCGGCAAAAATGCCATTAATTCCTCAATCCGGCCGTTTTTTTGTGAAATATTTAAATCCATTTTTTGCTGTTGATCTGCCAGGTCGTTAATTCCCCCTTTCCCTTCAACAACCAAAGAATTCGAAATAACTTTAAAATCTCCCCATATTTTTTGATCTTTTAAATAATTTATGTTAAAAACAAGGCTGCAGCTTTTATCTTTAGGTTTATACAGTACCTTTCCCCAGTTCAGTTCAACATTTTTCAAATCTGAAGCCCCTTCATATTTGAAATTATCTCCGTCAACAAAAAGTCGGAAATTCAGCCTCCCGTTTCCTTTAATATCAAGATCTCTTTTCAAGCCTTCCTGGCGGATATAACGTTCTTTGCCTAAAAAATAATTCAAATTTTCCAACTCAATTAGAAGCTCATATTTGTCTTTTCCCTCTACCGCAGGCCACACCTTTCCGGAAACCTTGAAGGAGGAGCATTCATCTAAAGCCCCGGAGATGTTTTCCAGGACAACAATATTAGGGCTCGAGGCAAAAACTACTCTCCCGTTTACCGCGTGGACCGGTTTTTGGCCGTCAAAATATCTAAAATCCAAATCTTTAAAACTTATATCTCCTTTATTCCGATAATTATTGCCGTCCCCTGTCAATGTTAAAGAAATATCTGTTACTGTTCCGGTTTCAACCGGATAATTAAAATACTGCCTGTAATATGGATTATTTTTTACCGCATCCAGGTTTTTACCGCTAAAATGGACCTTATATTTATTTGTTGCTGTCTCTATAGAACCTAATATTTTAATCTCACTTTTTTTATTCTCCGCAAAACCGCTTATTTCATAATTAATTTTCTTTCCCAAATTAAAATATCCGTTTACCATTTTTAAATCAGTAACTACTCCCGGAACAGTCCTGTCATCTATTATCTTCATTTCCCCATTTTCAACAGATATCTTTTTTAATTCAATTTTAATTTTCCCCTTTTGGCCTTCTTTCTCTTTCCCGGTATATACAGGCGATATCCATTTGCCGTCAGCCTGATGATAAAAATTCGTTTGCGGGTTAATCAACCGTATATGATCTATTATAAATTCTTTGTCCAATAAAGGCCTTAAAGAAAAATAAATATAAATTTTACTACATTTAAATATTTCAGTGTTACTTTCATCTTTTAATTTTACACCATATATCTTTATGCCATAAGGCCCCAGGCTGATGCCGGATATTTCTATTTTTTTATTCAGGTATTCCTCTACCGATGGAAGAATTTGCCTCAAAACAACTTTATCAAGATAAATGTTAACAATAACAATACTTGTTAATAAAACCAGCAAAATAATAAAGGTTATAGAAAAAGGAAATTTTTTCTTTTTAGACATTATATTATTCTATTTTTTCATCAGTTCATTTAACTTGTTTCCTAATTGATATAAAAGTGAGATAGCAAGCAAATATACCTCTTTTGCCTTGTAATAGGAAATTTCGATGAAGTCCGTATATCTGATTTCCAGCGGAAATATCATTTTCAGGACCAGCATTATTATCAAAATATTCACAACATATATAAAACTCATTGAAAACACATATCCGACTTCATGCACGTCAGATTGCTGCTGGCGGAGTGCGAAAAATGTAAGGGCTAAATGAAATGCCAGCGAAAAACCGGTAAGAAATAAAAAGATACCAAAATATTTTTCGACATAAAACAGAAAAGAAAAAATCCAGTATGATAAAAAAATTATAAAGGTATATATGGGAAAAAAATAAGGGGCAAGATTTATCAAAAAATTTGATTTAGTCACAACAACACGCCCGCCGCTTGAAGACACCCTCATTGATTTCACACTTCCTCCAAACATAAATGTCCAAAGCGCATGGGTAAGTTCATGCCCGAAAACATACATTGAAAGGGGTCGGTAAAGCAAAATGTGTATTAAAAAATACCCAAAAAAACCTGCCAGAAAATAATAATGCTCACGGGTTAATACTGATACGCCGGATAAAATTTTTACAAAAGAAAAGGTGGCACCTATTCCAAAGGGAACGAGCAGCAAACCCGCGATTAAAAAAATAATTGAAATAATCATAGTTTAACTAGAAGTTGTTTCATAAGTTGGTTTCGTAGTGAAAAAGTAATATTTGAGGCGAAACAAGGAAGTCGAGCCGAGCATATCAGCCTTGATCTGTAAGGCGAGACTGACGCAGTTGCAGCCCAAATATTACTTTTGTAATAGAAATAAGACTTATGAAACAGCTTCTCTAATAGTATAAACTTTTTCGGCAATAAATGCAATTACTTGACATTTTTCACTTTTTATGATGTAATGATTTTCAATGAAACGTATTTATTTAGACCATAATGCCACTTCACCAACAAGGACTGAAGCCGTGGAAGAGATGCTGCCATATTTTACTAAATTATACGGCAATGCTTCCAGTATCCACTCTTTCGGAAGAGATGCAAAAAAGGCCCTGGAAGATTCCAGAAAAAAAGTTGCCGTTTTAATCGGTGCCGAGGACCCCGCTGAAATAATTTTTACAAGCGGGGGGACTGAATCCGATAATCTTGCAATTAAAGGAACCGCATATAGAAATCAAAAAAAAGGGAACCACATAATTACGACCCAGATTGAGCATCATGCGGTATTAAATTGCTGTAAAATTTTGGAAAAAGACGGTTTTGAAACCACATATCTTCCAGTAAATAAATATGGCGAAGTTGACCCTGATGAATTAAAAAAATCTATAAGAAAAAACACGATATTAATGTCAATTATGCACGCAAATAATGAGATAGGAACAATTGAACCTGTATCAGAACTTGCAAGGATTGCAAAAGAAAACGGTATTTATTTTCATACAGACGCGGTACAAACAGCCGGGAAAATACCTATAAACGTAAAAGAAATGAATGTCGACCTTTTATCTTTATCAGGCCATAAATTTTACGGGCCTAAAGGGGTCGGAGTTCTATATATCAGGAAAGGGACTAAAATAAGTGTTTTGCAGCACGGGGGCCATCACGAGAAAAATAAAAGAGCGGGTACAGAGAACATTCCCGGGATAATCGGCCTTGCAAAAGCATTAGAGCTGGATGTTAATGAAATAAAAACAGAGACCCAGAGGTTAATCTCTCTGCGTGAAAAATTGTGGGAAGGATTATCCGCAAATATTCCTGAAATAATCCGTAACGGCTCCAGTAAAAATTGTCTCCCGAACACCTTAAACATATGCATAAAATATATCGAGGGTGAATCGATGCTTCTTTCTCTGGATAATGAAGGCATCGCAGTTTCATCAGGTTCAGCATGTACATCAGCAAGTTTGGAACCGTCTCATGTTTTATTGGCAATCGGCCGGTCTCCTGAAATAGCCCACGGTTCCATAAGGTTCTCATCAGGAAAAGATACAACTGAAGATGATATAAATTATGTAATAGAACGTTTATCGGGTATTGCTGACCGGCTGCGTAAAATGTCACCGTTATATACTAAACCAAATAAGGAATAAATAAAATGGTTTCCCATCGTATTGTTTTGATTTTTCCAAAAGATATAGTCGACAAACCTTACACTTATCACCTGGTGAAAGACTTTAACCTGGTAATTAATATATTAAGGGCAAAAATATCTCCTGAAGAAGAAGGCCTCCTGGTTTTAGAAGTGGATGGCAAAAAAATTGATTTTGAAAACGGCATGAAATACCTGAAGGATTTTGGAGTTAAAATTTTGCCGCTTCTTAAAGAAATAAACCGGGACAAAAAGCGTTGTTATAACTGCGGGGCATGCCTTGCGGTATGCCCGAGCGGCGCCTTGTATATCGATAGAAATAACTGGCTTGTAAATTTTGATGACACCAAATGTGTTTTATGTGAAGCATGCATAAAGGGCTGTCCAACCAGGGCCATAAAAATATTATTCCAGGACTTTGTAAAAAAAGAGTAGTGATCTGGCAAATTAATTTAACAATGTAGTAGAAGCGGTTTCATATACAAGCTGTAAGTCTGTCAAGTTTATTTTTAAAGTTTCTTTTTGTGAAAGTCAAGTTTTAACAGAACTTTGACAGTTAAACCCTAAAAAATCGCAAAAGAAGCGAAAAGAACCGCATAGAAATAAGGGGCGGTTCTTTTTTTTGGCCAAAGTGTAGTGCCATGTTTGATTAAAAATAATTAA
>JBFMCF010000064.1 GCA_040754625.1 bacterium
GTTCTTATAGCGGGCCATTTAATGCTTTCTCCTTTCAGTTATAATATATTGTTTACATTATACCTGATTATTTAATACAAAGAAAGTACTTTTTGATGAAAATAGGGGTTTTTCGACAGGCAAAACGCCGAAGCTCACTGGCGGGCTACTGCCCGTCCAGTGCAGCACAATTGTTAGGCTATTTTATTTTTCTTTTTAAGCTGTCTGATATACTAAAACTTCATGGGTAAGCCGGTCTGATAATTTATCTGACTCAACCTCAAGGTCATAATGGCTTTGAAGATTAATCCAGAATTGAGCAGACATTTTAAAATAACGACCAAGCCGTAAGGCAGTATCTGCTGTGATACTGCGTTTGCCATGAACTATTTCATTTATGCGCCGGGGAGGAACATTAATATCATGGGCAAGTCTATACTGGCTGATTTCCATTGGTTTAAGAAATTCTTCAAATAGTATTTCGCCTGGATGTACAGGTGGCATTTTTTTATGAGTCATGGTTAAAACCTCCTTAATGGTAATCAACAATTTCAACATTATACGAATTGCCGTCATGCCATTTAAAGCAAATCCGCCACTGTCGATTAATACGAATGCTATGTTGTCCCTTTCTATCATCTCTTAAACTTTCAAGATGATTAGAAGGGGGGATTTTTAAATCCTCCAAAGCTGTTGTTGCGTCTAGCATCCACAATTTATTTAAAGCAACTTTTTGTATGTCTTGTGGTAACTTTTTAGAAAACAAACGATTGTATATTTTTTCCGTTTCCTTACACTTGAAGGACTTAATCATGTCTTAATAATAACGCATATAGGATATTAATGTCAAGCGTTATTATTATTCGCTATTCGAAGGATTATTCTTCTGCAAAATAGTCTGAATCAATTTTCTTTATTTCATAGCTTGAAACAGGGTAAACAGCTACATTATTGTCAATCATCAACTGGGCAAGAGTTTTTCCGTCAATCAAGACTATTTTGATATCGATTTTTGATGTGTATTCTTGTGCTTCTTTAGTAAAGTCAGAGGTTGTAATAAAAATCCCTTTCTTCGCGCGTTGTCCCTGTAACGCTCCCGCAAATTTCTGAATTTCCGGCCTGCTTACTGTATTTTCCCATCGTTTCGCTTGTACATAAATAATATCAAGCCCCAGTTTATCTTCTTTTATAATTCCGTCGATTCCTTCATCACCCGTTTTCCCAATAGCTTCACCTGCATCTTTACGGCTACCCCCGTAACCCATTTTGACCAGTAATTCAATGACTGTTTTTTCAAAAAGAGCAGGATCGCTGGATTTAATAAGTTGAAGAAGTTCATTTGCTAAAGATTCTTTTAACTTAAAATAAGAGGTTTCAAAAATTTCTTCAGGTGTACTGGTTTGATCTGCCTCAGAAGTTTTTTCTTCTTCTTTTTCCCGTTTGAGAGCCCGGAATTCCTTAAATTCCGGAAATTGTTCGAGAAAGTTGACATCAATTTTATCCGGATTATTTTTTAAAACCTCAAGGCCTCTATTTGTTATCACATAATAACCCCGGCGTGTGGATTTTATAAGCGCAGATTTTTTCAAGTAAGTTCTTGCCCAGCCAACACGATTATCAAATATTTGTTGCCGTCCGCTTGGAAGAAGCTCTTTTAATTCTTGTTCGGTTAGTTTAAAATATTTGGAGAGATTATCAACGGTTTCCTGTTTAGAGTGTTCTTCTTTATCAGAAGCAAATTTCAAAAAGGGGAGCATTATTGATTGGTAATCTGGGATTGCCATAAATTTATAATCTCCTTATTTTTTGGGCTAACATTTACTTTTATGTTTATTCTATAGTTTAGTAAAATATTACTCTCAACCATATGCTTTGTCAATCATTTTTGTTAAAAAAACTATTGATCTTGCATAAATATTCGGTATAATAATAAATATTTAAATATTATACGGAATCTATATAAGTTATAAATATAATTATATATGATAGATAAGTTCAGGGATTACCTTCTGGTTAAAGCAAATATTAATCCAAAGCATGTTCCTTTTTATTTGAAATGGACATCTGACTGCTATAACTTTCTGGATTCAGACTTATCAAATAACATTAATAACGAACAGAAAAATCAGTTTCTTAAACATATTTCGAGAAACCATGAAGATTGGCAGATAAAACAGGCAGATAACGCCTTAAGGCTTTATAATTATTTTCTTTCATCTTCACAAATAATTTCCCCTCCTAAACCATCGGGAATCAGCAAGGAATGGGCATCACTTGAAACAAAAACAAGGAATATATTAAGGCTTAAACACCGCTCATACAGCACAGAAAAAACTTATATTATATGGCTGCAGTCATTTCGTAAGTTTATAAAGGATAAACCGCCTTCGGCTTTGGAAACAATTGATATTCAGAATTTTTTAAGTTCACTTGCCGTTGAACGTAAAGTCTCTTCCTCTACTCAAAATCAAGCCTTGAACGCGATTATATTTGTTTATAAATATGCTCTTGAAAAAGATATTGGCGAAAATGAATTGAACGCCGTCCGCTCATCATATAAGCGTAAATTACCGGTTGTCCTGACCGTTAAAGAAGTGCATTCGATATTCGACTTTTTATCGGGAACCAACCGTCTTATGGCGATGCTTATTTATGGATGCGGCCTGCGCCTGCAGGAATGTCTTTCTCTCAGGATAAAAGACATTGATTTGGAACAAAATATACTTATTGTTCGTGCAGGCAAAGGTGATAAGGACCGCCGGACTGTATTACCAGAGAGGCTTAAAGACGAACTTATCAAACATATTTCAGAAATCAGGACCTTATATGAAGAAGACAGAAAAAATAATGTTCAAGGTGTTTTTCTCCCTAATGCCCTTGATAAAAAGTATCCAAACGCGGGAAAAGAATGGATCTGGTTCTGGCTGTTTCCATCAAAGTCCATTTCAGTTGACCCACGAACACACATTGTACGCAGGCATCACATGCATCCCGCATCATTACAGAAGGCATTTAAAATAGCAGTCGGTAAAGCAGGAATCCCAAAATTTGCATCTATACATGCTTTAAGGCACAGTTTTGCCACACACCTTTTGGAAAACGGATATGATATAAGAACAATTCAGGAATTGCTTGGGCATAGCAACCTGCAAACCACAATGATTTATACACATATTGCTACAAAAAATATTCTGGGTGTGCAAAGCCCCCTGGACAAACAATTATGATTTACCCCCAGACCAAACCAACTAACTCAAATGGTTCAAACAGCAGTAAACATTCTAAAAATCCGCCTAATAGTGATAATTCATCTGATAGACGGTTTGGTGCAGGGGTTTACAACAAAATCGTTGAATCGGTTTACGCGTTTGCCGGCAGTGTTTCAAAATATGACGCTTGGCAAAAGTATAAGGTCCTTTTGAAAAACCAGTGGCTCTCTCGGGAGGAAATCGAAAAGCTCCAGTGGAAAAAACTAAAGGCCATCCTTGATTATTCATACAGAACGGTCCCTTTTTATAAAAACAAATTCGACCGCGCGGGCATAAAACCGGAGGACATCAATACCCCCGCGGACATGCTTCTTATTCCAATTACGACAAAAGAAGAACTTATGGAAGAAAAGATGCCGCTCAACCCGGATTTAAAAGCGGAGGGTCTTGAATGGATAAAAACCTCGGGCACCACGGGAACTCCGCTAAACTGGCCTTTTGATGTTAAAACTTACAGTATAAAATACGCCCTCTTTCTGCGCGGATTAAACTATACGGGATGGCAACCCGGCGATAAAATCGCGAGCCTCTGGTGGCACACACATTCAAGCTACGGGAATGAATCCTTTTCAAAAATCAAAAAATTCGCTTATTTTTTCGGACACCGCAGGGTGCTCTTTCCGCCGATAACGAGGGATTCCACTGATGCCGATCCGCGTTTATTAAAATATATATATGACAATCTTGCCTCATCACCGCCAAAAGTTTTTGAAACATCAACCGACAGCCTGCTCATGTTTGGTTATTTTATGGAAGAAAACGGGCTTAAGCCCCTTAAGATAGAGAACATCATTTCAATCGGCTTATTGACAGACGCTATCCGTGAAAAATTAAAAAAATATTTCCAGGGGGAAATTTTCAACCGCTACGGGCCTCATGAAATGGAAGGCATCGGCCATGACTGCTCCCGGCATGAAGGGCTTCATCTTTCGGCGGATTCGTATTATTTTGAATGCATGAGGGGCGGCAAACCGGCAAAACCGGGCGAATGCGGGAACTTTGTAATTACGGATCTTGATAATTATACTCAGCCTTTTATACGCTATAAAATCGGGGACAGAGGTTCTTTTTCCCAAAAAATGTGCCCCTGCGGCAGGGGACTGCCTTTGATTAATTACCTTGAAGGAAGGAGCGCGGATTTTGTCATTAATGAAACATGCCGGAAAATCAGCCCGCGCCAAATCCTGGAATTTTTCGGGAATTATCATGAGGTAAAATTCTTCCAGCTTATACAGGACGGTTTAATTAAATTTAAATTGTTTCTTATTGTTAAAAATGAGGTATATTTAGAAGCGGACAAAATTAAACAGGGTTTAAAGCGCGTTCTTGGAAATTCTGCTGACATTGAGATAATTTTTACAAAATCCATCTCCGCTGAACCGTCGGGGAAGTTCAGGTGGGTGAAAAGGGAAATATAAAAATTATGCAAAAAAGAGAAGTAAGTCTATTTTTTTCAGGAGGAACGGACTCCACGGCAACAAGTATCCTGGCATTAAACAACTACGATAAAGTCCACCTCCTGACCTTTGACCGGGGGATAAAATACGGCATGGGGCAGGTCGATAAGACATGCAAACGGGCTGAAGATCTTATTCAAAAATACGGAAAAGACAGATTCACCCATAGTGTGATTTATATCGGAGACATATTCCGTGAAATCTTTATTGACAATTTCGCCCATGATCTTAAAATTTATAAAACACACCTTATGGCCCTGGTATGCCTCGCGTGCAGGATCGCTATGCACGCAAAGGCCATTTTGTATAATCTTAAAAATAAAGTCCCTGATATTATTGACGGCTCAAACCAGGAACAGGCCTTTGAACAAATGCCGGAATTACTGCGGGAATACGCGCTTTTTGATGGTGAATTTGGCATTAATTACACAAACCCTATTTTTTGTTTTTCTGATAAAGACAAACGGCAGGAAATACTTTACGAAGCGGGCTTAAGCAAAAACCGCAAATTTAAATATGCCTTGTTCGGCGGGACGTCCGACGGGATAATTTTCCATCCCACCCAGCCTGCGTGTATTTTTTCGCCTTTCATGGGGGCTTACGGCAGGTATCTGTATCATCTTTTTGAAGATACGACAGAGGAAAAAGAGCGCCGGATCGCCGTGGAATACTGCAGGAAAAAAAAGGAAATCGCAAGAAAATTCGTTAACTTTTCACTTTCAACTTTAAACTTATAACTGGAGCATAGCGACTATGTCCATTTGCTGCGGAAAAATCGATAAAACAATGCAGGCGGGTAAATTAATTTCGCTCGTGTACCTGATGCTTTTTATGGGCCTGCTGGCGGTGTCAACGCTCATTATGGTAATATGGAGTGTTTTCCGTAATGAATTAAAATCCATACCCAGAATACTTCTTTCTTTCTGGCTCGTTTTTCTGTGGGAGAGCAGGAGGCTGACATTTATCCCGCCTGAAAAAAAAGCCCGCACCGCGGGAAAAATATTCCGCCTTTCCCCGCGAATTTCCGGCTATTTTTTTAAATATGCTGACTCTTTTCTTATATTTTCTTTTTTGTGCGTTACAGCAATTGGAATTTTGTTGTTTGTTTAAATATATAAAATAAGGTTTATCAATGCCAAAAACCAGGATAATTGCCACATTAGGGCCGTCTACAGACAAAATATCAGTTTTAAAAAAAATGATTTTGTTCGGGCTGGATGTCGTCAGGCTAAATTTTTCACATGGGACACACCAGAGACATTTGCAGAGGATTAATCTTGTCCGCGGCCTGGATAAAAACATAAAGGTTATGCAGGATCTGGAAGGATACCGGATCCGGATCGGAAGATTAAAAAATGAAATCCAGTTAAATAAAAATTCTGATTTTTATCTTACACAGGAAGAAATTACCGGCAATGAAAAAGAAGCTTCGTTTGATTATAAAGGCCGCCTGGATTTAATTAAAAACGGCAATTTAATCTGCATCGATGACGGGAAAATACTTTTAAAAGTTATTGCCAAGGGAAAAAAACAGCTTAAAACAAAAGTTTTGATCAGTGGAATTCTTAAGGAAAGAAAAGGAATCAACATCCTTGATGTAAATCTTCCGTTCGACGCTCTGACGGAAAAGGACAAATTCGATTTAAGTTTTGGAATAAAACATAAAGCTGATTATATCTCCCAGTCTTTTGTAAGAAATGCGGAAGATATACGCCTGATTAAAGCTATAATTAAAAATAACCATGCAGACTGTAAAGTTTTTGCCAAAATAGAAAATAAAGAAGCTTTGCGGAATATCGACGCGATAATTAAAGAATCCGATGGTATTGTTATCGCCCGCGGCGATTTGGGAATAAGCCTTCCTATTTATAAAGTTCCGATCTTTCAAAAAGAAATAATAAAAAAATGCAATCTGTCCGGAAAGCCGGTGGTTGTCGCAACCCAGATGCTTGAGACTATGACCGAGAACAATACGCCCACGCGCGCCGAGGTGAGCGATGTGGCTAACGCCATCCTGGACGGCGCGGAGTATCTTATGCTTTCAGGAGAAACAGCCGTTGGAAAACAGCCCGCGCTTGTTGTTGACATGATGAATAAAATCATTAAAAGCACGGAAAAATACCAGAAAAATCTCAGGGAATTCTTCGTCAAAAACATCTAAAACAGTAATACACTAACTTACGGTTTCGGCAAATCCCTGATTGCTTTTAATGATTCCCGCAGTTCTTCTTCAGGAAGCTGATAGTCGGTAAGCTCACCCGATAAATATTTTTCATACCCGGTAAGGTCCATAAGCCCGTGGCCGCTGTAATTAAACAATATCACTTTTTCTTTGCCCTCTTCCTTCGCCTTTTTCGCTTCTTCGATAACACATGCTATGGCGTGGCTTGTTTCCGGGGCGCAAATCGCGCCTTCGGTCCCGGCCCATACAAGGGCAGATTCATAACATTCAAGCTGGTTATACGCCCTCGGTTCAAGAAGCTTTTCTTTGATCGCGTGGCTGACCATAGGGGCCATGCCGTGATAACGCAGGCCTCCGGCGTGAATCGGTTTCGGGATAAAACTGTGGCCAAGTGTATGCATAGCTATAAGCGGCGTCATGCAGGCCAGATCTCCAAAATCATACGTAAGCGCGCCCCTTGTCATGCTCGGGCAGGCGGTTGGTTCAACAGGAATAATTGTTATTTTGGAACCGTTGATTTTATCGCTTACAAACGGGAACGCCAGCCCGGCGAAATTGCTTCCCCCTCCGGCGCACCCGATAATTATATCGGGTGTTTTTTCCCTTACCGATTTCAATTGTTTTTTCGCCTCAAGACCTATAATCGTCTGGTGAAGCAGTACATGGTTTAAAACACTTCCAAGCGAGTATCTCGTTTTCCCCGACTTGTCTGTCACCGCCGCTTCAATCGCCTCGCTTATGGCGATACCCAGACTGCCTGGCGTGTCAGGCATTTTTTTAAGCACCTCGCGTCCCGCATTCGTTTCCGTGCTCGGGCTTGGAACACACTGTGCGCCCCAAACTCTCATCATGGCCTTGCGCATGGGTTTTTGTTCAAAGCTTATCCTGACCATGAAAACCCTGCAGTTAATTCCCACAAGTTTACAGGCAAATGCAAGCGCGCTTCCCCACTGGCCCGCCCCTGTTTCCGTGGCAAGGTTTTTTATCCCAAACTGTTTGTTATACCAGGCCTGGGGGACCGCCGTATTGGGCTTATGGCTCCCGGGAGGGCTTGTGCTCTCATCTTTATAGTAAATCCTGGCCGGGGTCTTTAAAAACTTTTCAAGGTATACCGCCCTTCGCAGGGGGACCGGCCTCCAGCGGTATAAAATTTCAATTATTTCATCAGGTATATCTATCCACCTTTTCTGGCTGACTTCCTGTTCTATCAGGTTCATCGGGAATACGGGTGAAAGCATATCGGGCGACACAGGTTTCCCGTCAGGACCTAACGGGGGAGGAGGCGGGCTTTTGAAATCAGCCGCGAGGTTATACCATTGCCGGGGAATGTCACTTTCACTTAAATGAATCTTTTTCAGGTCCATTTACCCTCCTTTTAAAAACAATATTTTATAATTCTATACCTTTTACTGTTTTTTGTCGAGGAGGAAAATATTTTTAATTCTCTCAGTTCCAGTTAAATTTAATCTCCGGGTCATGAAATATTTTTAAACAGGCATCTACAATTAACGCAGGATAAAATATCCCTTTTTTATCAGAAATTTCCTCAAGCGCTTTATCCAGGCCCAAAGCCGGCCTGTACGGCCTATGGGATGCCATTGCTTCAACAACGTCAGCCACACCGATAATTTGTGCCTCTAACAGAATTTTATCTTCTTTTAATTTATTTGGATACCCCCCGCCATTTATCCGCTCATGATGTTGGAACACTATTTGAGCAACCGGCCATGGGAATTCTATTGGTTTAAGTATTTCATAACCGATTTGACAGTGTGTTTTCATTAAACCGAATTCTATCGGTGTTAACTTCCCTGGTTTACTCAAAATATCCGAAGGTATTGATATTTTACCTATATCATGAAGCACACCCGCGATACGGACCGCTTCAATCTGTTCCTCTGAAAGTCCTATTTCCTGCGCTATTGCGCAGGCCAGCTTAGTTACCCTTTGTTGATGACCGGCAGTATAAGGGTCCCTTTTTTCCAATACCGACGATAAAGCGCTTGCTGTTTCCTCCAATATTCTTTTTAATTTATAAAAACCCTGTTTAATTTTTTCTTCAGCTTCTTTGCGCCGGGTAACATCGGTCCAGCAGCCAATTACTTCGAAGGGTTTTCCGTCTTTATCATGAATAAGATTCTGTTCATCATGCAACCACCTCCATGTACCGTCCTTATGCAAAAAACGGTATTCCTGGACCTGATGTTCAAACTGAATCTCTTTTTTTGAATTTTGAATAAAAACACCTTTTTGTTTTCTAAAGGAGGCTGTCGGAGCATCGCAGGGATGAACATGAGTCACCCAGAAAAGAGGGTTATCTATAAAATCCTTAGGGTGATAACCCAGCTGCCTGAAAATATTTTCACTTACAAATTTAATTTCACAATCATCAGAAGGTTTGCAGGAATATATCACTGGGGGGCTGTAAGAAAGTAAATGTTGTAACTGTTCCCGTGTTTTGTGCAATTCTTTATCAGCCGCCTTCCTGGCCCGGTGGATTTCTGCTTCACGCATTTCATGTTCAATCACGGGAACCAGCCTTTTCAAATCCCCCTGTATAACATAATCCGCCGTACCTTCCCTCGTAATATTTATGTCTGTTCCCTGCCCCGCTGGATAAGATACTATAATAAACGGGATATCAATGTTTTCCCTCCCAAGCAGCTTTAATGTTTCCATACAACTGAAATTAGACATTTTGTAATTCAAAATAATAATATCCCACCTGGCATTTTTTAATGTATTACGCATGTCTTCGGGTGCATCTACGCGTCTGTGAACGACCTGATACCCTTTACATTGGATTTCGTGCACTATCAGCAAAGTATCCTCTTCTGAATCTGAAACTACCAAAACATGAATTAATCTGGGCATATTATCGCTTCCTCCTAAGTGCTCTCTGTTATTCAAAAGGGCACCAGCTATAGCGGATTAAAATCCCCACACTCATAGAAAATCTGGTTTTAAGTTAGAAACATTCTAACCCTTTCAAGAAACCGGAGGGATGGGACAGTTCCTCAAATTCCCATTTTTCCATCTGAGTGTGGGATTTTTTGTCATTCAATTCAATGTTTTAACCATATTCAGAATGTATTTTTAATAAAATTCTTACCCGGTTCAACAGCTCTATCCAATCAAAAGGCCTGGAAATAAAACTATCCGCGCCGGCTTTAATGCTTTTGTCCCTATTTTCTTTACAATCCTTGTCGCCGATCATTACCACCGGGATGTGTCTGGTTTTATAAGATTTCTTTATCTTTTCACACACATCATAACCCGACAATTTCGGCATTACAGTACTTAAAAGAACTAAATCCACCCTTTTCCTTTGAAGAATAGCCAGTGCCTCATCACCATTTTCCGCTGTAATTGTTTCATACCCGCTTTGGGTCAATTCAATCCCCAGCAGGAACAGGGCACTGGGTTTACCATCAACACATAAAATATTTGGTTTTTTGTTCATACAATCCCTCATTATTTTTAAAGTGACTAAAACATCCCTTTATATTTTACAATTTTTATCTTTTTAGGACACCTATCATTTCTGATAGGTATTAAAAAACTCTTTTTTTCCGTTTATATTAATAGAAATATCTTTAATAAGGAGGGGAAAATGTATATTGGACAAAATAAATCCAATTTTGTACAAAAACAAAATCAATATATATTTCCCTTTTTTATTGATGAAGGAAAATTAATAGTTAAAAATATTTTGACAAGAAGGGAAAAATTTCAAGCCTATTATTTAAGGCATAAAATCTTTTGTGACGAATTAAAATGGGTTAAACCTTCATACAACAAACTGGAAATCGATCATTATGATTCTAAATCTACTCATATGGGGGTGTTTAATTCAGGGCATAAGCTTTTGGCCTTTCTTCGCATAATAAAGGCAAAAGAAACAATTATGATTGAAAAAGAATTTTCTTTTTTAATCGATCCATCAGTTAAAATCAGAAAAGAACCCGATACTATTGAACTATCCCGTCTTTGTATTGACCCCGAGACAAGAAACAGCAATAGCGGTAATTTTGGCAATTATTCAATCAGTTTATTGCTTTACAAAGGTGTTTATCACTGGTGCATGAAAGAAAAAGTCAGATATGTTTATCTTGTGATAAAACAGGAATTTTTCAGATTATTGTTAAAACAGGGATTCCCTTTCAAAATGATCGGCAGGCCGGTAATAATGCCTGACGGCGTAAACACTTTAGCCGCCGTTATGGACTGGCAGGAATTTGAACTTCTAAACGCCGCCAATAAACCAAATATGTTTAAATGGTTTATTGAATACCAATCAAGCCATTTTCAATAGCTATGGCAACAGCCTGGCCCCTTTTAACAGCGTTCAGTTTACGCAGGATATTTCGTATGTGAAAATTTACGGTACATTCGCCAATATGAAGAATATTTGATATTTCCCATGAACTTTTTCCGGATTTCAGCCACTTAAGAATTTCTTTTTCACGCAACGAAATAATGTGTTTCGTATTAATAAACTCTTTATTCTTATCTTGTGATACGACCCGAATCAAGGCCTGGTGAAAGTGCGGTATTATATATTTTAAAATGGTTTGTGTCCTGATATGCTGGTGAACGGATCTGCCTGAAAATGAAAACAAGCTGCCTTTCGTTTTGATAAAGTCACATAAACCATATGAATACCCTTCTTTCAGCCCAAAATCCTGTGACAAATACAGGAATTCCTTAGGGGGATTGCTTTTTCTATAGGTTTCATTCCAATATTGCAGGTCGTATTTTGTGATATTTTCAATAACTATAGGGTCAATTTGATCAAATCTTTTTTCAAGATAAAGCTCCATCCATTCTGAAGGGTAACTTATATTTATGGTTTCATAGGATTTTATAAAACCTGTTTTATCATCTAAATCAGCTAATGCGCAAAGCGCATATTCGTAATTAATTATTTTTTTTAAACTGTTAAGCAGATCCCTGAATTCTGATTCACTCCTGCATAAAAGGCTTTTCTGGATTAAATCCAAAAGCAAAGCCATGTCTCTTTTTGACAAAATGTTTTCTATGTTCATTTCATGCCTGTTTGGTATTTCTCTTCGGAATATATAGCAAAAATACTAAACTGACAATAGAAATTTATAAAAATATATAAAATTTGATTTTAAGAGAAGTATCCCCAAAATTTCAGCGTCAAAATAAAGCCGTTTGATAAATCAAATTATTTGTTTGGCCTGTTTTATTGAAAACTATGCCTGAATACTTTGCAAATATTTCTTTTATTCCGTCAGC
>JBFMCF010000065.1 GCA_040754625.1 bacterium
ATGAACTGCGTCGTATAGTCTGGGATGATTTAGTGGATTATCTTAACCAGTTGCCCGATGGAAATTCAGTTGTCAAAGAACTAAGGAGGCTCCTTATGGCCTCATAAAAAGTCAGTCAAGATGAGTATATAAGTATGATATTGCAAGCGGTGAAAGCAAAGTTTGGGTTAATAATAGCCTGGTGATTACGGAAACCTTTCCGCCGTCCTATGTCCCTTATTCACCTTATAACGGGGCAGGAATCTGGAATAACGCCGGGCCGAATATCCAGCCGAAGAGATTCGGAATATACTCTTATAGTTTTGGTATGGGCGGGCAGGTTGTGTATATAGACGACTGGCAACTTATTATTGATGATAATGTTCTTGACAGGCATAATTTCGAGAATGATACGATTGATATGCCTATCCTCGGCTGGACGGTTTTTCTCGGCAACGCGGGGACGGATTTTTCAATAAACGCAAATTCTGAATTTAATCATACGCCGGTATTTCTCGGCAGTGAGCTTGGCCAGGAAGTCCAGAATATCAAATCTGAATTTTATTTTAAAGGTAATTCTGTTTTGAATACCGGTAATTTTGACTTTGCCGCATATGACGGCAATGATTATTTCAGCCTGGTTTGTTTTGATACTGCCGGGATTATCAGAAGTCCCCTGGCACCTTCTTTTCCTGAGGATTCAGGCCTCAGATGGAATGAAAATGAATGGAATAGGGTGCAGTATACCTATAATATCGCAGACAGAAACTTCAATATTTATTTAAACGACACCTTAATGATCAGTAATTTAATGGATAACCTGCATCATATTCCATATAACAGTCCAGATGGGACAGGCCGCTGGTCAGGTTCCCTACCTCAAAGATTCGGATTGGCATATAATTCATACTCTTTAAAAAGTATTCCTTCAGGCCAGACGCAATATATCGATGACTGGATGGTTATGCTGGATACCGCTGTCCTGAGCAGACATAATTTTGAAAATCAGAATAACGGTGAGCCGGTTTCCGGATGGGCTTTTTATAAAGGCCTCCCGGGGACGGACGCGATATACCGGATAAAGGAATTTGAAAATCATACCCCTGTAACAGAAGAGGATCTAAATAATATTAATAACACAAAGCCCCTTGTTACAAATATATCGGCGGTCCAGGGTGAAGACGGAATTATAACGATAACTTATGATTTGCAGGATAATGAACAGGACCAGTGCAATGTGGAATTTTATTATTGGGACCGCAGTCCTTTTGAAGGTTGGTTTTTGTGGGATACCTCCAACTCAAATTGGGTGATTGGAGATTGGGGGATGATTTATGATGATTGGGGAGGGAGCTATTTTGGATGGATAAACAGGGATTGGAATGATCTATCCTGGGTAAAATGCAAGTCAGTGGAAAACTCCGGCAGCCAGAGGACGGGCCCGGGCAAGAAAGCTTATTGGAAGGTTAAAAATGATTTAAACGGGATGTCATGGTCCGCCTATAAATGGGGCTTTGATGATATAAGTCCCAATTTGATAAAGGTAGCTGCCAATGACGGCCAATTATTAAATTATGAATTTGAAGATGAAAATAAAAAATGGAATCCTGTTCCGGTATTTGACTGGTCGTGGGGAAGCCTTGATGGAATAAATTGGAAATGGTTTTGGACCGGTAAAACAGAATGGATGTCCGGGTTTGATTACGATTTTGTTATTGATACCGAAAACCCGCTAAATAACGGGTGTAAAGCCCCGGCAAATGGTGTATTGGTTAATGGGACGATAAACCCGGTTCTGGAGGCTTTGCCCGCGGATGATATGTCCCATGTCCGTTACAATTTTATAATAGACGATAATCCTGAATTTGATAACAGGAATAACGAGCAGCAAAAAAGCGGGTGGACAGGGACAAGCTGGAATGTAGAAAAACCTTTATATAAAAAAGCATACTGGTGGAAGGTCCAGTGCAAAGACGTTTACAATAATAAATCGGAGGACTCGAATCCTTTCAGTTTTACTATAGATGACACGCCTCCGCAAAATGTCGGGTGCAGTCTGCCTGAAAACGGCAAGACAATAGCAAAATTATGGACTACCCTTGAGGCATTGCAGGCTTATGATGACTCTCTTCCTTTAAGTTACAATTTTATTATAGACGATAACCCGGAATTTGATAACAGGAACGGCCGCCAGGAGACAAGCGGGTGGCTGACAGAAAGAAGATGGAAAGCAGAGAATCTTTTATATGAAAAAACCTATTGGTGGAAGGTGCGGTGCAAGGACAGTTGTAATAACGAAATATCTTCCGCGCCGTTTAGTTTTTCTGTCCGCTATGTATTCTTTGTTGATGTTTATAACACTACAGGGATTGAGAATGGTTCTATACAGAATCCGTTCAATTCCATTGGTGAAGCTGTCCAGGCGGCTTCGGGTGAGGCACTTATTAAAGCCGCAAAAGGCACTTATTATGAAAGCGTTTATGTAGCTTTCGATAAAATCAAATTTTTCGGCGGGTATGACCCTGTAACATGGCGCCGTGACATAAAAGCAAATAAAACCGTTATTGACGGGCAGGGAAACTGCGGTTTCAAGTTTTATTCAAGTTATAATAATATTATAACAAATAATACAATTATTGACGGGTTTACCATCCGGAATTGCGATAAAGGGATTGAAAATGTTAATAGTATGTGGTGGTATGATGCTTATACAGGCCCGGTTATTAGAAACAATATTATCGAGAATAATAATACCGGGATATATTATAATGCCGTGACCGGTGAAGATGAGAAGCGCGGAGATATGAGTATAATTGAGAACAATATTGTCAGGAATAACGCCGCATACGGAATTAAAGCCGGGAACAGGGCGGTCCTAAGAAAAAATGTAATTGTTAATAACGGAACTTATGGTGTTTATGGCGCTGACCTTGTTGAAGGCAATATTATCTCTGATAATGGAAGTTTAAATGAAAATTATGATTATCACAAAGGAGGAGTCTCAAACGCCTCTCTAATTAAAAATAATTTTATATACGGAAATAAAGTTTCCGGAGTATGTAATTCATCCAATATTATCAACAATAATATATTTGAAAATAAAGTTGGTATTTACCAATCAGGTGAGGCAAGAAATAATATTATTTTTAATAATGAAATAGGGTTAATGGGAAGCTGGTATCCAAACTATGGGATAATTTATTCCAGTTCTTCTTATAATATTATATGGAATAATAGTTACATTGATGAATATAATTATAATAAAAAAGTATCCGCTGATTTTGTCAATTTATACCCGGGAACAGGTGATATATCCTGCGACCCTCTCTGGACAAATGATTCCATACCTTTTGATATAGCGGGCGAAACTTATTTTATCGGCGGGCATGTAGTTCCCGCTTCCCCGGTCATTGACGCGGGCGACCCTGATGATGCTTACTTTAATGAGCCTTTGCCTAACGGCAGCCGGGTTAATATAGGTGTCTATGGAAATACTCCTGGAGCCGAGACGAGTTACCCGTTATATGCGGCTTTTGCAAATATACCCAGACAGATGTCCCCTGAAAGCGTTAATTTCAAGATCAAAGTCGGAATACCTGGTGATACGGTTTGCAAATTAAGAGTGGAATATTCGTTTGATAGTTCAGGATTTTATCCGGCGGTGTTATCGAAAGACTTATTGGAGGTATCAGCGGATAATATAGATAATTCAAGTTTCTACCAGGTAAAAAATATTAAGGTTAAAGGAGGAAGTGGGTATGCTGATTTGATATGGGACATTAAATCTGATGTCCCCTCCGGCTTTAACGGGACTGTTTATCTGAGGATTAAAGCTATGGATTCTTCCGGCCGGGAAAGCGGATACGCGGTTTCTACGGTTGTAATTGATAAAACCGCGCCTGTGCAGCCCGGGAATCTGACCGTGGCAGGTGTAACCGTGAATTCAGTTACATTAAATTTCGGTTCTCCCGCACAGGATGCGAATTTTGCAGGCTATAAGGTTTATTACGATACTGTTTATCCCGTAACTGAAAAATCCAGGCAATGGTTCAGAGATTCAAGAAATATACTTAATGATCGGAATTATGCGGGAGAAACCGCTTTTACAATAGATGGGTTATGTGCGGATACCCAATATTATTTCAATATCTGGGTATATGATGCACTTGGAAATAAATCCTATGCCTCTCAGGAGGCTTTGGCAAGGACGCTTCCGATACAATCTCAACCGAATATTATCATTGTTCCTGACGATTATCCCACAATCCAGTCTGCGGTCCATTCCGCCCAAAGCGGTGATATTATTCAAGTCAAAAATGGTGTCTATGATGAAGTAATAATGGATATCCCTTCCGGTTTGGCAGTTGATGCGGAGACTGTCCTTGAGGCATATCCCGGTCATAAACCGCATATCAAACAGATTGTTTTTAATAATAACTTGTCTTATGTAAGGATAAAAGGGTTTGTTTTTGATGTTGGACAAATCGGACAATCTTCTAATGATTATAATGATTATTCTGCGGGAAGAATCGCGGGAAGCGGGGTATGGGACGTTCCTGCCAGAGAAATTCGAAATATTATTATCGAAGAAAATGAATTTATTGATGATGCTGTTTTCTGGAGTTCTTTTAGCCAACTCAAAGAAAAAGGACTTAATTATTCATTGACAATACGAAAAAATATAATCGGAGGATATGTGATTATTGGCCCTTCAGGCGGGAATTTAATGAAGGAATTTATAATTGAGGGAAATGAGATTAGAAATGGAGTGATATTTATCCTGGGATATGGCATGTTTGAAGGGAAAATAGTTAAAAATAAAATATATGGGAATCGTTATCTGACTCCTGTTATATATCAGGAATATGATAATAATGCGGCAAATATTTTAATAGAGGAAAATGTGTTTAATAATTGTGAATTTGGGGCGATCGAAAATGTCAGTAGTTTGCTGATCAGGAATAATGTTTTTAATAATTGCGGTTATCGTTACTCTGATTGGCCTGATTATTGGGGTGCAATTAATGGAGTCAATAACAGCTTAATAGAAAACAATATATTTTCTGATTGTGTTTATGGAATTGTCAGCGGGTCTTCTAAAATTTTAAATAATACTTTTTATAACACAAGGACCGCCGTTTACCGGACTGGAAAAAATACTATCAAAAATAATATATTCAGCAATTGTTCAAATGGGGCGGTGGACACTGATACTTTTTATAATACCCTGGAAACAGTTGAACGTAATTTATATAATGTTACTTATAATAATGCTTACCAGTGCGGACAATACCCGTATTCAACCAGAGGAATAAGATTGGCCGCGGGTATCGGGAACATTGAATCCGACCCGAAATTTGTAAATCCTGCCTCAAGCAATTTCCATCTTCGCCCGGAATCGCCTTGCATAGATACGGGTGACCCGGGTATACTTGACGCGGACAGCACCCGCAGTGATATGGGTGCGTTCGGCGGTGAAAATTTCCCGCTAAATAAAGAGCCGCCCTCTGAAATTACTGAATTAACTGCCTGTGATTTAGAGCTTAGCGGGAAGATTAAACTTGACTGG
Source organism: bacterium (assembly GCA_040754625.1). NCBI lineage: Bacteria > bacterium. The sequence goes on from JBFMCF010000065.1 coordinate 5,549, forward strand.
TCAGGCTATGATGAATCCGCCTCAGGCGGAGGAAAGAGCGATATAGCTTATTATCATATATATCAGACAACATCTGATTTTGCGGATATTTACGGTATCCCCTCAGTTAAAACTGTATATGCAGGAACAAAAGAAAACATTATAGAAGGCTTGACTAACGGTAAATTATATTATTTTGCCGTAACGGCGCTTGATTCTACAGGTAACGAAAATTTTGGAGTAACTGCGGTATCGGTAATCCCGACGGATAAAGTGGCCCCTGAACAGATAACCAGTCTTGTCGTTCATGACCCTGGTTTAAGCGGAATTTTAAATTTAAGCTGGAGCGGGTATGATACATCCGGATCAAAAGATCTGGCGGGGTATAGTGTTTACATGAATGAAAATCCTTTTGAAAACGTTTCGGATTTAACACCGCTTATTTCTACAGACAAAACCGAATCAGGTAGGCAGATATCAGGTTTAATAAATAATCAGCCGTATTATTTTGCTGTAACTGCCTATGACAGTTTAAATAATGAAAATAAATCTGTCCAGTCAGTTTGCGGTATTCCGACAGATAAGGTCCCGCCGGCTGCTGTTACTCTTTTATCTGCAAAAGATACAAAATATGGCGGAGAAATCCTTTTAAACTGGAGTGAATATTCATCTTTTGCGCCAGATGATCTCTATGGATTCAGGATTTATCAAAGCACAGCCTCATTTACAAACGTTAATGGTTTAAAGCCTGTAGCTTCGCTTGATAAACTTCTCAATAAATATTATGTCCGAAATCTTACAATAAATACTTCGTATTATTTTGCGGTAACAGCAATTGATGATTCAGGGAATGAAAATAAAGAAGTCCATTGTGTTCATGTCATACCGGCAGGGGACAGTATCCCGCCTGCTCAGGTAGCTGCGCTGGCCGTCCAGAATAAAGGGACCGGGAACACGGTAACACTTGACTGGTCAGGTTATGACGAGGCAGGACAGGGAGATGTCGCATGGTATAAGGTTTATCAATCCGATTCGGTTTTTAGTGAAGTTAACAGCTTAAATCCGGCAGTATTTGTCAAATCAGGAACTTTTAAAAAGGATGTAGAGAATCTTGTTGACGGGAAATTATATTACTTTGCTGTAACTGCAATTGATAACAGGGGAAATGAAGATAAAACAGTCCAGGCAGTTTCAGGCATGTCTCTGGATGTTGTCCCGCCGGCAGAGGTTTCTGATTTTACCGCAAAATCGGGAGATGGAATAGTAAAACTTAGCTGGCAAAATCCAGATGATAGTGATTTTAGTGGTATTCGTCTTTTACGGGCAACGGACAACGATTCACGATTCACGATTTACGAGGGTATGTCAACTTTGTTTAGCGATACTGCCGTAACCAATGGCGGGACATATACATACATCATCCGCACCTTTGACGAAGTCCCGAATTATTCGCAGGGTATTTCGGCAGGTGTTAAAACGGACAAACCGCAATTCAGCATGCTTGAAGGAACCGGGATAGATAATACAGGTTATGGCATGTATTCGCTGTTTTTTGATTTTGATGGAGATGGATATGAAGATATTTTCCTTGTTAACGGCGGTTTAAATAATGACAGGACTATCTTATATCATAACAACGGCGATTTGACATTCAGCGATTCAACTGAGGCGGCAGGGATGAGTGTGTATGGGTTTGGCTCAAGCGCGGAAGCGGGAGATATAGATAATGACGGCGATAATGATATTTATATAACTTTCAGGGGGAACAGGAACAGGTTGTTCAGAAATGACGGGGGGATATTTTCGGATATAACCGATTATTCAAGAACAGGGGACAGCGGCGATTCCCGGCATGCGGTGTTTGCCGATATAGATAATGACGGTGATCTGGATATATATTTATCCGTATGGGGAAATCAAAATGTAATTTATATAAATTCCGGCAATGGAGTGTTCAACAAAGCAGACGGAGAAGAATGGGATGCTTTAAAAGATCCGGTTTACAGCCGGAAGGCAATTTTCTTTGACTATGATAATGATGGAGACAGGGATGTATTTATCGCAAATTATAACAGGAATACTTTTTTAATAAATGACGGTCTGAGATGGCTCAAGGCGGCAACACCTTTAGACACTGTTGATGATGACAGTTATGATATAGCGGCAGGGGATATAGACAATGACGGTTTTATGGAGGTTTATGTTGCGAATAAGGGCAGGGATTATTTATATAAATATGACAGTATCAGTATTTTAAAAGAAATAAATGGACCGTGGTCGGATAAAAATGACACGACGTATTCGGTAAAAATAGAGGATTTTGATCATAATGGTTTTAAAGACATAATTACAGGAACAAGTCAGGGAGTGATAATCTATAAAAATAACGGGAATTTGCAATTTTCTGAAGACATTCCGGATAGTCCCTCTGGAAACGCAAATAATATAAGGAATGTCCATCTGGCGGATATTGACAATGACGGCGACCTTGATTTATACGCCGTTTCTTATGGAAAACCGAATATTCTTTATGTAAATAACCAGAATGATAATAACTGGTTAAAAATAAATCTTACTGGGACGAGCAGTAACAGCAATGGAATCGGTGCAAGAATAAAAGTTATAGGGAGCTTATTTTACAAAGAGGTTACTTCACCGGGACCGTGGCATTTCGGACTGCCGGAGGATATTACATATTTAGCGGAAATAAATTTTCCAAGCGGCACGAATGTGAGTTTAAACAATGTAATTAAAGGAAGGATTTTAAAAATTAGTGAGCCGGATGAGATAGCCCCGGCTCAGATAACGGTTTTAACTGCAAAGGATACAAAACTGAGCGGCAGGATAAATTTAAACTGGAGCGGCTATAAAGAATCGAAGGATTTCAACCGCTATAATATATATTACAAAGATTATAATTTTAATAATGTTTCAAATACCACACCTGCATTTAATATAAACGCGGGTGTTCACGAGTGGACGATTGATAATCTGGTCAACGGTACAGCTTATTATTTTGCGGTGACGGGTGTGGATAAAAATGCAAATGAAAACAAAGATGTCCTTGCAGTCAGTTGTATTCCTACTGAAGACCTTATCCCGCCGCTTCCTGTCACCGGTCTTTTTGCCGCAAACCCGGGAGATGGAAACTGTCTTAATCTTTCATGGAACACCCTGGAAATAGTCCATAAATTCAGGATTTACCAGGCAGATACTTTTTTCAATAATGTTTCCACCTTATCACCTGTCGCAGAACTTGATGGGGCTGATTTAGAATATAAAGCTGAGTCCCTTATAGATGGTAAACTTTATTATTTTGCTGTTGCCACAGTAGATGAAATTGGGAATGAAAATAAAACCGTTTCAGCCGTTTCAGCCGTTTCAACCGATACAAAAGCGCCTCACAGTGTTTATAATTTATTATCGGTTTCAGAGAATAACCTGGTTAAACTTATATGGACGAATCTGTTCGATAATGATTTTGCCGGAATTAAATTAACACGGATAACGGATAACGATTCATCCTCCGCGGCGGACAAGCTGACGATTTACGAAGGTCTTACAAATTACTACACCGATACCACAGTAACCAACGGAATCACATACATCTATTCCATACAGGCTTATGATGAAGTTCCCAATTACAGTGAAAGTGTCCGTGTCCGTGCATTGCCGTTAAAGAAACAGTTTGAGGATGTTACAAATCAGTCTAACCTGCATAGTTCCGCTTATGGAAGATTTGCAACTTTTTCCGATATTGATAACGATGGTGATGAAGATTTATATATTGTCCACGCATACGATAAAAATATTCTCTATAGAAACGAAGGCAATGGGACATTTTCCGACATAACCGTTGCAAGCGGTACAGGAGATGTCAGCCAGGGATACGCGGCTGTTTTCTTTGATTATGACAATGACGGGTTTTTAGATCTTTTTACAGCCGCAAGCGGCGCGGAGTGTATTTTATTTAAAAATAACGGAAAAGATAAGGTCTGGACAAAAATAACAGGCCCATGGCAGGGTAAAAATATTTCGGCAAAATCAGCGGCAGTTTCAGATTTCGACCATAACGGTTATTTGGATTTATTTGTGGGAAGATATGGCGCAAATATTTTATATCTTAATAGCGGATTGGGATGGATTGAAGCCGGAGGCCCCTGGAAAGAAATAGCGGATGATACCCAGGAAGTAAAAATAGCTGATATTAATGGAGATGGTGACAGTGATATATTTGTTGTAAATTCCGGGAGCTCTAACCTGTTCTATGAAAACCAGGGGAATGGGACTTTTGCAAATAAGACAAGGGACGCGGGTTTAATAAGCCTTTCTTCATGCCAGTCCGCGGAATTTGCAGATTTGGATAATGATAGCGATTTAGACCTTATTTTAAACTATAAAAACGGGACAAGTGTATTTTATGAAAATAACGGCCATGGCCAATTTACGGTTTTGTCCGATACGGGTGTTGAAATCACAGGAGGCTTAAGCCGCGACATTAAGGCGTTTAGTTTCAGAAACAATATTTTTAACGATGTTTTAATTTCAAGAGAAGGCGGGCAGAACAAATATTTCCAAAATGCAGGTATTGGAAAATTTATAGATATAACTCACCAGGCTAACCTTGATAAAAGTTTATATACACAGAAATCGGCAGTATCGGATATCGACAATGACGGCGATCTGGATATTTATTTGAGCAATTTCTACAATTATGGAGTTCTTTACGAAAACCGGCAAAACGATAATAATTATTTAAAGGTTAAACTGCGAGGGTTAAACACTAATACAGACGGCTATGGAGCAAAAATTGAACTTTATGACAGCGGCTATCTGAATATAAAGGAATACTTAAAGGGTTCAAGGGAAGTCCACTCAAGGATTACCCATTTTGGACTGGAAGGTATGGAAAAAACTGACCTCAAAGTTAAATTCCCCGGGGGCTGGACGGAAGTTGTCCGGAGAGATGTTTTGCCGGGCCAGTTATTAGAAATTTTTGAACCATATATAACAGAATTAAATTCCATACAGGGAAATGGTTTTGCAAAATTAAAATGGATAAATCCGGATGAAAGAGATTTTCTTACAGTGAAAATAGTCCGCAATGAATTTGAATACCCGAAAAACTCAGGTGATGGAATAGTTGTATATGAGGGAGTAGATACTGCATATACCGATATAAATTTAACAAATGAAAGAAAATATTTTTACGCTGTTTTTTTAACTGATGCGGAAGGCAGAATTTCACCGGTATTAGAATCTGCGAAGACCCATGCAATTCCTGACGGTATCCCGCCCTGGATTAATATAAGCAATGTTTCTGACAAAAGGTACTACAATTATCCGGTCCGGCCCTTGATTAATGTTTTTGATATAAATCTGGACACGGCGATTATAGAATTAAACGGTCAGTCTTATACCGGCGGCCGGTTAATCAGCGATGAGGGTATTTATAATTTAGAAGTCAAAGCAAGAGATATAGCATTTAATTCTTCAGAAGTATTTATTTCTTTTATTATTGATACTACAAGCCCGGTGGTGGCAATTTCAGGCGTCCGGGACAGTAATTATTATTCGACAGATGTATCCCCGCAAATTGAAATAAATGATTCATATCTGGAGACAACTGTTATAACCTTAAACGGAGAAAATTATTCAACAGGGACTGTGATTTCCGGAGAGGGAGAATATATTTTAAGTGTTAGTGCCCGTGATAAAGCGGGGAACAGCAGAAAAACAGATGCTCAGTTTGTTATCGAAAAGACCCCGCCTGTTATTACAATCAGTGACGTATTCGACGGGAAACATTATAATACGGACAGGTCTCCCGTAATTTCATTTGATGAACGTTATCTGGACACAACAAAAATCACTTTAAACGGTATGGATTATACAAGCGGAACACCAATCACAATGGAAAATAACTATATATTATCAGCCTGGGCAAGAGACATGGCAATGAATGAGGCGAGCAAAACAGTCCTTTTCACTATAGACAAAACAAAGCCGGCCCCGCCGGTGTTTGACAGTCCGATATCGCCCACGAATATTTCCAAACTAAATATCAGAGGATATGCCGAACCCGGCAGTTTAGTAACATTGTATTGTGATGGAAGGCTGTTCGGTATAGGGACTGCCAGTGTGGATTCAAGTTTTGTTTTTAGCAGCCTGGATATCAGTGAGGGAAATAATAGTTTCAATGCAACAGCGGAAGATAAGTCGGGAAATATTAGTTTGTATTCAGCGCCTTTAAATATAGTTTTAGATACAATTCCCCCGCCTGTTCCTGTCTTAATTTATCCTCAAAATGGGGCAGTTGTTTATACCAGGTTTCCGGCAATAACAGGAACAGCCGAACCTGATAGTTTAGTCAGTTTGAAAATAATAAATACAATTTATACCGCTCAAGCTGACCAGAACGGGCAATGGACCTTTTCAGATGTGGTCCTTTCCGAAGGAGAAAATATTTTTACTCTCTGGACAACTGATAAGGCAGGAAACAGGGGGCCTGATTTAATACCATTTCCCATGGTGATGGTTAAGCTGGTGGATTTAGAAGTAGAAAAGAAGATACTGGAAAATAATCCGCGTCTGCTTGCCTGGGTAAACGATGACGACGGTTTGCAATTTATCCATACTATTCTTCAGGGAGAGGATGTTTTCTACAATGCGGTAAAAGATCTGGGAGAATTTAAGAAACAGTTCCGTTCAGGAAAATACAACATAATCTTGTTGCTTAATGATAAAAAAACACCTTCCGCCAGATTTATGAAGGAGATAGAGGAATTGGTTAATTCAGGTACAGGATTGATTGTTTCCGGTTCAAAAATATCGAAATTTCCGCATTTAAAAGATGTCCTGGGAATAAAATTCAAAGGGTATTTACCAGCCAGGGATAACCTTGTTAATCTTATGGAAAGCCCGATCAGCCATGAAGGTGTTTTCCAGAGTATCGGCAAATGTCAGAAGGTGAAGCTTGAGACAGGCCAGATGGCAGGCTATGTTTCAGTCATTCCCGATATGCCGCACAACGGCAAAATAACAGCGGTTGATTTAGAGGCAGGATATGATTTCATTGAAGGGAAAAATTACACACTGACTTTTCAGGTGTATGAAGGAAACAGGGTCCGATCAAATAAATTGCTGGATGAAGAAATATTTTCATTCGATACATTATCATCTGAAGGTATTGATAACAACCAGGGAGTTAAAAACACAAATCTTTTGGTAAAAGGCGCAGGTGAAAAGGTTGAATTTTTAATAGAAAACACAAAGGAAGACGGCAGGCTGAATGGCGATTATACTGTGCAGGTAATTATCTATGAAGATAATAATATAATAACAATAGGCCCTGCGGTTTTTGAAGTTGAAAAATGTGTTTCGCCGGTTAACGGAGAAAAGCATAGCGGATTTACAATAACTAATGTAGAGCGGGAAGGAAAATGCTGTGTTGAACATCCGGAACCTGTGATTGTCCTGAATAGCTATGGTGAAGGGAAAGCCGTTCTTTTCACATTTGATTTATTAAAATCAAATACACAAAATAACATAAATAAGATAAAAGACATGCTGTTAAACAGCATAAATTATGTTTCACCTTCGGGGTTTTCAATCAACCCGATGGAGACATTGCCTATTGGAATAAATATACAAAATAAAGGTAAGGCAGTGGATTTAAAAATAAAAGAAATGGCACCGGCAGGCACGGAAATATCTAATATATTTAATGAAGGAATAAAAATTGGTAATGAAATAATATGGCAGTTTAATCTTTCAGAAAACATGAAAAAAGAATTGAGGTATTATCTTTTTGTGCCGGATGTCCAGGCGGATTGGACAGCGATAACTGAAATAGAATATTTACATTACGACAGCACGTGGCAGTTATACGGCAGTTACCCGTTAAATATAGAAGTTGCTCATAATGTGGAAGGATTGGCAGAAGAGATAATTTCGGCTCTCAATGACCTTGCATTAAGCTATGAAGACAGGAACAAGGCTGAAAGGGTGATAGAGATTTTAAATATAATGACGAACCGGTATATTTTTGAAAGAAGTGATTTTGAGAAAAATATCAAAGATTGTTTAAAGGCAATTGATAAATTGGCTAAAATAACGGGCGCGGGGACAACATCTATCCGCCTGAAATTAGATGAATTGTTAAGGATTAATGAGATAAAGTGGAGCATGTGGAAATAATTTAACTATAGATAGAAATTATGTTATAATAAACCTTGTTATTATTTGGAACGAGTGAAGAATATAAGGGAGGAAATATGCAAAAAAAGGTTGTATTAATAGCGGTTTTAATTTTATTTTTTATATCAGGCGTACATGCAAAAGAAGTCCCGTTTACACTGGAAGACAGAGATAGGTTGATAAGGCTCGAAGCAAAAGTCGAAAATATTGATAAAAGATTTGAGCAAGTGGATAAAAGATTTGAGCGATTGGAGAATGTTATGATGTGGGGTTTTGGATTAATTCTTGGCGGTATGTTTAGCTTAGTGGGTTTTGTATTATGGGATAGGCGAAGTGCATTGGCGCCTGCGATAAGGAAGAATAAGGAGTTAGAAGAGCGGGAAGAAGAACTGGAGAGATGGAAGAAAAAAGCGGATATGGCATTAAAAGAATTGGCTGAAAAAGATGCAAAAGTAGCAGAGATATTAAGACATGTAGGATTGTTGTGAGGATACTGAAACCGAAAAAATTATTATTTTTCGTTATTACATTTTTTTTAATCCCTTTATATATTTTCGCCGGCAATTCTGACGTTTATCAGCCTCTTATAACAATTTCCGGCGTTTCCGAAGGCTGTTATTACTCCACTTCCGTTTATCCCGAAATTTCCATTTCCGACGAGGACCTTGCGTATTCCACAGCCACGTTAAAATTCAATAATTCAAAGGATTCAGCTTATGTCCGCGGCACTGAAATTAAAAAAGACGGGCGATACCGCATTTCCGTTTCGGCTTTTGACTCATCCGGGAACAAAAGCTACGAGTCGGTGAATTTTGTTATTGATAAAACAAAACCCGCGATAACCATATATAATGTAGAGAATGATACTTATTATACAACCGACGTCTGGTTCAAGGTGAAAATTGCCGAGTCAAACCCGGAAAAAGAATTGATTACGCTTGATGATAATATCCGGAACGAAAATGAGACAGTCTGGGTCAGGGATGAGGGTATCCACAAATTAGTTGTTGATACCCTTGATAGAGCCGGGAATGCAAATTTAAAATCCTGCGTATTCACAATTAACAAGACATCGCCGGTAATACTTTCTCATGAGCCTTTTGATACAAAACTCAGGATTAAAGAAGGAGAAAAAATAGATTTTTGGGTTTCCGTATTTGACCCTGATAATAATATTATTAAATCAGAGTGGTATTTTGATTCAATAATTGTTTGTGAAGGGGTTTTTAACTGGACATTTTATGCCGGATACGATGATTCTGGCAGGCATGAGGTGAAATTTATAGCCGCGGATTCAAACCTTGCCGTTGAAAATGCCTGGGACATTGAAGTAGATGATGTCCCGGTGAGACCTCCTTTGAATTTAATTGCCGGGACAGGAACGGGCGGGCATATTTTCCTTAAATGGGATGAAAATAAATATTTTAATCTCCTGGGATACAATATATACCGTGATGATAAGAAGATTAACAGGACACTTGTTACCAAAAACCATTACCTGGATACAGGATTGATTGATGGGACGGAATATTCATATTTTATCCGCGCAATGGACATAAATGGCAAAGAGAGCGAAAATTCCAATAAGGTTTCAGTGATCCCGGAAGATTCTTCTGCGCCGTCTGCACCGGCCAATCCGAAAGTTAATGATAATGGATTGCTTTTATGGGAAAAACCTTCGGATTACGATATCGCAGGATATTATTTGTATCAAGGGGTTGATAACAATAATTTGGATAATAAAATTGAAATTGCAGGGGCTCAGATATATCGGAGCGATACGCCCTCTTATCAATTAAGTAATTTAACACCCGGCATACAATATTATTTTGCGTTATCCTGTTACGATTTTTGTAATAAAGAAAGCGAAAAAAGCGATATTGTTTCATATCTCTTTTATGACTCGTTGCCGCCTTGCCGGGTGAAAGATGTCAGGACCAGGAATACAGGCAATTCCGGAGAGCTGAAAATTAGATGGCTTAAGAACAGTGAGCCGGATTTAGCCGGATATAAAATTTATTGTTCCGCCGCGGCGGACTTATCCGCCGGGGTGGAGACAGGCGTTTACCCATCTCCTCCTGTTTTCGCAGGTATGAGTGAAAAATTTACTTTAAGCGGTTTAGAGGATTTTAAAAAATACTCTATTGCGGTTTCCGCTGTTGATACACAGGAAAACGAAGGTTTAAAGTCGCCTGTCGAGATTGGGATACCGTCCGGCAATTCAGGTCTTGTTCCCGCGCCTGAATATTTGACGGTTGATTCAGGGAACAAGGAAGCCGCATTAAGCTGGAGTCCGGTGCCCGGCGCAGATGGATATAAAGTATATTTTGGAAGGCAGGAACACCTTGTAATATCGCCTTTGATTACAAAAGATACTGTGTTTGTGTTTAATAACTTACTGAATAATAATAGATATTACGCGGCAGTAAGCAGTTTTAAAGGCAGGGACGAAAGTGAACTAATAGCCGGTACAGCTTTCCCAGAAAATGGATCTTATCCCGATGCTCCGGCAGGATTAACCTGTCTCTCTGGCGGTGATACCAATCTTCTTTTAAGCTGGAGTATGAATAAAGAATGGGACCTGGCCGGTTACAAAATCGCTTATAAAAAAGAAACGGAATATTTCGAGGAACCAAAAGATATCGGGAAAACAAACTGGTTTGAAATAACCGGGTTGACAGAAGGGGAGAAGTATACTATTGCGCTCTTTGCCTTTGATAATGAAAATAATATGAGTAATCCGTCGGTAATAACAGGGGTCCCGTTAAAAACAAGTTCTGATTACAGTAATCCTCCACCGGCGCCTTTACTGGATATTTCTTGCGAAAATGGAATTATTAGGTTAAACTGGACATCGTCAGGCGTGGAAATTGATGAATACAGGATATACAGGAGAGAAGCGGGAGAACCGAAATATAAAAAAATCTATGAAACGAAAAATTTAACTTACAAGAATAAAGCTGTCGAAGAAGGCAGGACTTATTATTATGTTGTTACCGCATTCAGGGAAAGCAGTTTCCCGGGAGAAAGCCTGTTTTCCAATGAAGTGATAATGAGGCCCAAAGTAAAAATGGGAGACATAGAAATGGAAGGGGATGTTCCTGTAGAAAGCCGGGTCGACGGATATGATCTGATAATATTATCAATAAGTTTTGGTTCAAAAACAGGCGATGATTATTATAATCCTAATGTTGATTTAAACGGGGACGGGATTATTGACGGGACTGATTTGAACATACTGGCAGGTAGCTTCGGGAAGGAATATTGAATGAGCTTTTATTTATAAATAAAAATTGGTATAATGGATTTTACAAAGGAAAAAAAGGCTGGCTGGATTATGCTCAAAAATACGCGGGAAACCGGGGATTTTCGCCAAATTAAAATTACATTGCAGTCCATATTGGAATCTACCGCCGATGGAATACTCGCCGTTGACAATAAAGGCAAAGTGATTAACGCCAACCGGCGGTTCATGGATATGTGGAGAATTCCGAAATCTCTTATGAACACAGGGGACGATAATATACTGCTCGATTTTGTATTGAGCCAGCTTATTGAACCGGATGTGTTTCTTAAAAAGGTAAAGTTTCTTTATGGCACGGACAGGGAAGACATGAACATGCTTTATTTCAAAGACGGGCGGATTTTTGAGCGTTTTTCATCCCCGCTGATGATGGGGAAGGAAATTCTCGGGCGGGTATGGTCATTTCGCGATATCACCGAGCGCAAGAAAACGGAAGAATCTCTTCAAATACAGGCACAGATACTGGAAAATTTATCCGAGGGGGTAAATTTAGCCGATGAAAAAGGAAATATTTGTTTCACGAATGACAAATTCGACAAAATGTTTGGTTATGAAAAAGGTGAGCTGATAGGCAAAAACGTATCGGTTTTAAGCGCTTATCCCGGGGAAGAAAGCATCAAGCATGTTGAAAGTATTTTTGGAAGCGTAAATGTGAAAGGCAGGTGGACAGGCGAGATTTTAAACAAGAAAAAAAATGGAAGTGTTTTTTTTACGAGGGCCAATGTGGCTTTAATAAAAATCGGGGATAAAACTATGTTTATCACTGTCCAGGGAGACATTACCGAGCGCAAAAAAAATGAGGAAAAATTAAAAGCTTCCGAGGAAAAATATTCAACACTTGTTGAAAACGGGAATGACGGTATTATAATCCTGCAGGATAACGCTCTTAAATATGTAAATTCGATAATTTGCAAAATGACAGGTTTCACCAGGGAGGAGCTGATTGGGAAACCGTTTTTAAACTATGTGTCCCCGGGATACAAAAAAATAGTTATGGAAAGATATGAAAAGAGATTAGAGGGGCATAATGTTCCCAGCAGGTATGAGATAGAGATATTCGCGAAAGACGGCGGAAAAACACCGGTTGAAATAAACGCATCCCTGATTATGTACGAGGGTAAACCCGCGAGTATGGCGATAATAAGGGACATAACCGAACGTAAAAAGGCAGAAAAGGCTATCGGTGAAAGTGAAGAACGTTACAGGAATTTGATAGAAAATATTAATCTTGGAATAACCTTGATTGATAAAAACTATAAAATTCTTATGGCAAACAGTGAATTTTGCAGAAGGACAGGTTTTCCGAAAGATAAAGCGGAAGGAAAGTCTTGTTATGAGATTTGCGCCGGCAGGGATTCTGTCTGCCCCGATTGCCCGGGAACAAAAACCATGGCTTTGAAAAAATTGGTCAAGACTGAATCCGAATATTTATCTTATGACGGGAGCCCATTGCCGGTCATTGTTCATACTTTTCCCGTTTTAGATTCAAATAATGAAGCAAAAGCTTTTATTGAAATTACCGAAGACATCAGTGAATATAAAAAAGTGGAAAAGGCAAAGAAAAATTTAATACGGGACCTTTCTCATGGGTTGAAAACCCCTGTTTCAATGATAGAGATGTCCCTCGGTATAATTAAAAACAGCATGGATTCAGGGGATAAAGAAAGCCTGATGAAGGCTAAAAGGATAGCGGAGGAAAATATCAGGAAAGTGCGTAAGGACCTGAATGGCATCCTGTACGAATTTTCAATGGACGTTAAAAAAGAGATATTGACTAAAAACAAAAGGGTATTGAAGAGGGCATCGCTTAAGAGCGCGGTGAAACAGGCAGTAAAAAACATTAAATCCTGCCTGAAAGCGAAAAACCTGAAATTGAATGTTAAAATACCGTTTGGCACGGATAAAGTAAAAATTCAAACCAATGATCTAAAAACTTTATTGGATAATCTCCTGGATAACGCGGCGAAGTTTACAAAAAAGGGCGGAATTTCTGTAATAAGCAGGAAAAAAGGCAATATGGTTGAGATTAAGGTTAAAGATACCGGGTGCGGAATATTCGCGAGGGACATATCGAGGGTGTTTGATAAATTTTATAAACGCCACGCATCAATCGAAGGAACAGGCCTCGGGCTTTCAATTTGCAAGGAACTGGTTGAAATGTATAACGGAGAAATAACGGTTTTATCGGAAGGTGTGGGAAAAGGGACCACGGTAACAGTAAATCTGCCAAAGGTATAGCTTGAAAATTTAAGGAGATACTCCTATATGAAAAAACGATTTTTGCCTGTATTTTGTATATTAATCAACGCGATCTTTTACCTGGTTATTTTGTCTCCTTTCATTAAGGCGGAAGAAACCGTCTCCGGAATTTATAAAGGCGAATTTTTCAGTTTTATCGAAACAGGCAAGAAGTCGACCTCCGAAGATTATAAAGAGGAAGACAGCGATGCCGATTACACGTATGCCAATTACCAGGTTAAATTCAGACAGGACCCTATTAAACGGGCCGGCTGTGACTTAAGTTTTTTTGCATACAGGAAAGATTACGATACAAGCGATGCCCTGGACAATAAATCAAGAATTTTTAAGGCAAAGTGGTTTTATTATCTTCAAAAACAAAAAGAAAAATCTTTGAAGTTTGACATAAAGATGCAGTATAAGGAAAAAGGTTATTATGAAAGCATCGAAAGTGAATTCAGCCAGTTTATGATTTCACCCTCCCTGGAATTCAGGAAGAAGGATATTTACACGCTGGACTTTTCAAGCGGGTTTAATAAATATGATTACCCGGGTGATGATAAAAAGGGCCAGCTTAAATATTCCGGCAAATTGGATTTATGCAGGTATTTTCTGGAAAAGAAATTGATATTGTCGGGAGATTACGGGATTGAACATCTTGACCATAAACAGGAAGGCCGTGACAGGACAAAACACAATCTTTCCGCGGGGCTTGATTATGTTTTTGCAAAGCCGTATATTCATGAAATCGAGACAAAGATAAAATGGGGAAAAAGGGACACAAAGGATGAAGATGAACGCGATGAAGATTCGGACTACGAATACCGGCGGTATAAGGCAAAGAGTTTCCATAAAATAAATAACAGGTTAAATACGGGATTGAAATATGAGTTTTTCAAGAAGGACTATAATGTTATCAATCTTGACCATAAGGGATTTTATATTGAGAACGGGTATGATTATGAAGTGCGCGATGATATGAAAAAAAGGATATGGCTGAATTTTGACATGGGTCGGAAGGACACGATATACAGCGAGAGGACCGGGAATGATTACAGGAAAATAACCGCGAATATAAAACTGAACTATAACCGCAAGGGAAATTGGAAAACATCATTGGGGTTTGAAGGCAATTTTTATAAATATAGAAACTTTGACAATGATAAAAAAAGATATTACGCAAGGTGGTCGGGGGAGAAAGTGTTGTTAAAAAACAAGTTGAATGTATCAGCGGATTTTAAATACAGGTTTACAAATTATGTTAATGAACTTGATGATGAACAGGAGTCGCTGAGGCTTGGGACGTCATATGAATTCTGATAATTAACGGCATGTGCAGGTAAAATACCGGGTAACAACTTAAGTAAACGATATGAAAAAAGATATTTTATTGGAACTTTTAGAAAAGATCAGCCGGAAAGAAATAAACGTCTCAGTCGCATTTGAAAAAATAAAAAGGCTGCCTTACGAAAAATTAAAATATGCGACATTAGACAGCCACCGGAGTTTGAGACATGGATTTCCAGAAGTGATTTTTTGCAAGGGTAAGACAATAAAACAAGTTGCTGAGATTTCTAAAAGGATATTATCAAGAGAAAATACTTTTCTTGCTACAAGGGCGGAACAAGATGTATTCAAGGCAGTAAAGAAAATCGACAAAAGAGTTAAATACAATGGAGCCGGCAGGATAATTTTTATCCCAAATAACGAAAGTAAAGGCCTTATCAGTATAGTTACCGCCGGGACATCAGATATCCCGGTAGCGGAAGAGGCGCGGGTAACCGCTGAAGTAATGGGAAGCAGGGTAGTTGCTATTTACGATGTAGGTGTTGCGGGTATTCACAGGGTTTTGGATAAAATGGATATTCTGGAGAAGTCAAAAGTTTGTATTGTTATTGCCGGTATGGACGGCGCCCTTCCAAGTGTTATAGGCGGCCTGGTAGGTAAGCCGGTAATCGCGGTCCCGACAAGCACAGGATACGGTGCGAATTTAGGCGGTGTGGCCCCGCTTCTTACAATGCTTAATTCATGCGCTTCAAACGTGGCTGTTGTAAACATTGACAACGGGTTCGGCGCGGGATATGTGGCGCATTTGATAAATATTACAGGAGAAGAACAATAGGAGGATTTAAAATGAAAGTAAAAGAGATAATGCACAATGTGACAAAACTGCCGTTAAATACAAATGTGACAGAGGCGGCAATTGTTATGGATCAAAAAGCGATAGGATCGGTGCTTGTTGAAGAAAATAATAATGTAGTCGGTATGGTGACAGAAAGGGATATTTTGAGGAAAGTCGTCGCGAAAAAGTTAAACGCGGACAAAGTGACGATAAAGCAGATTATGAACGCTCCTTTAATAACCGTTGATTCCGAGACGAGCATTTTGGACGCGAGCGGTATCCTGGCGGGCAAAAAAATAAGAAGGCTTGTTATCACGGAGAAAGATAAAATTGTCGGGATAGTAACCGCTAATGATATAGCTAAAAACCTGGGGTTTGTAATCGGGCAGAGGGTTGTTAACATATCCAAATCAAGCGGTTTCAGGCCTAATTATTAAAGCCCCAGTATCTTGTTTGTTTTCGCCACAATTTCGTCAGGGTCAAAAGGTTTGGTGATATATTCGTTTGCGCCGCAATCCACCCCTTTCTGGCGGTCGATTTCCTGGCCTTTGGCTGTAAGCATTATCAGAACTTTGACAGTTAAACCCTAAAAAATCGCAAAAGAAGCGAAAAGAACCGCATAGAAATAAGGGGCGGTTCTTTTTTTTGGCCAAAGTGTAGTGCCATGTTTGATTAAAAATAATTAAAATTT
>JBFMCF010000066.1 GCA_040754625.1 bacterium
ATCAGAAGCTATATTTCGACGTGCAGAAAAAATGGAGTCGGTTCTGTACAGGCTTTGAACTTATTATTCAGGGGAGAGTTACCGGAGTTTATGAAATAATTGTGTTTTTATGCTGAATAGTTACAAATCAGGCTTATTTAGGTTTGCAGAATCAAGGGCCTCACGGCCATCAGACGCGAAATAGGTCTGGTAGTTTTTTTCACCTAAAATCTGTGAAACTAAAATGCGTATATCTTTTTCGTCATCGACAATAAGAATTTTTTTCTTTTTTAAATCGTGCATATTATTATTTGTTTATATCATTATTTTACAATAAATATAATATCTGGCTATTATAAACCTATTTATAAAAATGTCAAGTTTATTTTTCTTTAATTTTTTTCATCAACTCGCTGAGGATATAATCTGCTTTTTCGAAACTAATGCCTATTTTAACAGAACCAACCGGCCGCCCCTGGTAAATGATTGGGACGGATATTTCTTCTTTTTGATACATCAAAGCGATTTCTTTATTCTTTTGGGACTCCTTTACTTTTGTATGGATAACCTTTTTCCCTTCATTGTCTAAAATAAAAATATAATCAATCCAATCTTCTTCCCAGACATTCAGCAAGGTATTTTTTAAACCATCAATGCTCTTATTCAAGATAAAATTATTACTTTCTGATGCTAAAATTCTTGCCGCGATTAACCCGCGCTTCTTGATTTCTTCCTGCAATATTTCTTTAACCGCCAGATAATCCAATTTTATTTCACTTCCTCTTTCTGCTTCAATTTGCAAACCCGCGTCTTTTATCAATCCCGTCTTAATTTCCCTGTACTGGAAAATATTCTCATCTTGTTTTGGCGTGTATGAGTAATCAATTGTTTCGTTTGAGTTTATAGTATAGTTTTCCAGGATTTTCCAGACAATCTTTTCTTTATCACCCGCATACCACTCAACCAGAACCGGCAGAAAATATTCATTATCAATCTTCATTTTGACCTGTTTCAGCGATATACCGAAAAATTCCAATGGTGTTTTCATATCCATTTCCAGCACGTAAAACATTTTCTCGTTTTCCTGCAGCATATCAATTTTATCATTATAATAATTTTCAATGTCCATGGATTTCAGCGGCGCAAGTATTTTATTTTCTTTTTCTAAATTCAATTTAAAATATTCATAATATTCATCTCTTGAAAATTTTATTACTTTCTTTTCCATGGGGTAATAAACAAATGCTTCACTTTCGTTCAACACACGTGTTTCAGCCATTAATTCGGGGCTTGTTATCTCCCAGTAGTGTTTTCTAAATGAATTTTCATTTAATTTCCAGAAATCAAATATGTCCTGTGAAAGGCCTGCATTCTCACCTTTTAATTTTATCGTGAGGGTTTCAGTCAATTCTTTCGAGATCCTGCCTTCTATTTTCACCGACGCGATTAATTTATCGATATTTTTTGTTCTCAATGCGCCTTTAAGGATTTTAAGTGAAAACGCTGATAAAGGTTTGATATCCTCCTGTATTGGCGGAGTAACTGTTGGCACCATGACCGGCTTTATCCCGTCTTCCTTTGTTTTTTCAGCCACAGGTTTAGGAATTTCAACTGAAACAGACGCCGGAATATCCTTATTTTCCGGGACATATTCTCCGCGCAGGTAAGAAATCCCAATAGACCAATCCAATTCAGGATAAAAATAAAAACCGATTATGTATTCTTTTTCCTGCACAAAATATTTCCCCCACCCGCTTTCTCCTAACTGCATTCTCTGGACAATCGCTTTATATTCAGGATTTACATCGGTATCAAGCTTTTCTTTTAACATTTTAATTTTCTCGGGGTGAATTAATATTTTAGCCTCAGGATTAATAACGAAACCATAGCTGGAATCAGAAATTTTAAGTTTTTTTATTAAATTGGTTATTTCGCTGATGTCCCAGTCAAAACTTAGAATCGCCTTTTCCATGCCGGTCAATCCATAGATTGGTGTGGACATCCTAAGAACAACGATACCTTCGGAATTGAACTCTAAAGATGAAACTGAAATCTGGTCTTTATTTAATTTGATTGATTCTTTAAAAAATTCATCAGAGCTTACATCGGCATAACCGGATTTTATTTCTATCCCGTTTGAAACCTTGAGCTCTTCTACACCCCTTGTATTTATTATTCTTATTAAAGGATAATCTTTAATTTCTTTTGAGAAAGCTATTATGCTTTTTGCCCATTCCTGCCGGCCCGCCTGGGCGAACGAAGTCAATCCTTTTGATAATATAAGCAAATCCTTTCCACGCTCTGATATAATCTGCCTTATTTTTTCAGCGGTGTCTTGAGATTTCCCGGACAATACCTCACCGATTTCTTCTGAAGGCATATTCGCCGTTATTAAAACCTCATCCGCAATGTTTACGGCTGACAACAAACATAAAAAGAAAAATATAACCAATAATTTTCTCATTGTAAACTCCTTAACAAATTATTTTTTTAAGTTTTAAAAGCCTGATTTCTCATTAAGATGATACTACATTATTAATAATAATCTATAAATTTATCAGCATCGCTATTTCATCACAGTCAGGAAATTGAACACAATTAACACATTCGCTCCATATTTTATGAGGCAAACTGTTTTTTTCTACTGTTTTAAATCCATTTTTCCCGAAAAAATCGGTTACATAAGTCAAAGTGAAGACTTGTTTAATGCCAAGCTCCCTGGCCTCTTTTAAACAGGCCTTCAGCAATTTTGTGCCTATGCCCTTTTGTCTTTCAGACTCCAATACGGCAAGTGATTTAATCTCAGCAAGGTTTTCCCAGCTTATATGAAGGGCACAAATTCCTATAATTTGGTTGTTTTTTTCATACACAAAAAAATCCCTGATATTTTCATACAGCTGGTTATAAGACCTCGGAAGGAGTTTCCCGCTTTCCGCGTTTAACTGAATAATCCTATATATGTCTTTTATTTCTTTAACAAATGCTTTTCTTATCATATAAATACCGCCTTTTACTTCATAGTTTGCTTAAATAACATAAATATTCTATATTTCCCGCCCGGCCTTTTACAGGGGAGGGAATAACCCCTTTATTTTTTAAATTATGTTTTTGAGCGAAATCCAAAATATTATCAATCGCTTCTTTTCTATGCTTCTCTTCGTGGACCACCCCGCCTTCTCCCACATTTTTGGGGTCTGTTTCAAACTGGGGTTTTATCAAAGCTATTATTTCCCCCTTATCTCCTAATATATTTAAAACAGCGGGGATAATATTTTTTAGCGAAATAAAAGAAACATCAATAACAGCCAGGTCAATTTCATCTTCAAAATCATCTTTTTTTAAATAACGCGCGTTTGTTTTTTCCTTCACTATAACGCGTTTATTGTTTCTCAATTTCCAATCCAACAGGCCATACCCGACATCAATACAATATATCTTTTTTGCGCCGTTCTGGAGAAGACAATCCGTGAACCCTCCTGTGGATGATCCGATATCAATTACTATTTTATTTTCAATGTCAGGTCGAAATTCATTTATCGCTTTTTCCAGTTTTTTCCCGCCGCGGCTTACATATTTTTCCTTCAAAACAGTATTTATTATACTGCAATTGTCTATCAGCATGCCCGGTTTATCTAACCTCCGGCCGTCCACGGATACTTCACCGGCAAGTATTATTTTGACCGCTTTTTCTATATTTGAACAATATCCCTTTTCCAAAAGATACCTGTCAAGCCTGATCTTTGCCATTACTATTATCGGATTTTAAAAGTTTCAGCAATTTTTCCTTGATATGTTTTTTATCCAGCCCGTATTTTTCTCTTAAAATTTTTTGAGAGCCGTGCTCAATAAAAGTATCAGGAAGTCCTGTTAACGCTGTTTTGACCAAAATTCCTTCTTCAGAAATTACCTCCAGGACCGCACTGCCGAACCCCCCGGCCAAAACATTTTCTTCCAAAGTCAAAATATTTTTCGTTTTTTTACAAATATCTTTTATCATCTCCCTGTCAACCGGTTTAACAAACCTCATATTTATCACGCCGATCTTTTTCCCCTGTTTTTCCAATTCATCTGCCGCTTTCAGCCCTTCGTAAACTATAGGGCCCACGCCAAAAATTACAGCATCATATCCTGATCTTAATACTTCAGCGCGTCCGAAAGGGATAATTTCATTCTTTTCGTCGAAACCATTTCCCATAATCTCCCCGCGCGGGTACCTGATAGCAACTGGGCGGTTTAATGCAACTGCGGTCCTGAGCATTTTCGGCAGTTCATTTTCATCTTTTGGGGCCATAATTACTATATTCGGAATCGACCTGAGATATGAAAGATCAAAAATCCCCTGATGAGTTACACCATCCGCTCCGACAATTCCCGCCCTGTCCAGGCAAAAAATTACAGGCAGATTCTGGATGCACACATCATGAATAATCTGGTCATAAGCCCTTTGCAGGAATGTTGAATATATCGCGACAATGGGTTTATACCCCCCGCAGGCGAGCCCCGCGGCAAAAGTAGCGGCATTTTGTTCCGCAATTCCCACATCAAAAAACCTCGCGGGAAATTCTTTCGCAAAATCTGAAAGCCCGGTCCCGTCCGGCATAGCCGCGGTAACCGCGACAATCTTATCGTTTTCCTTCGCAAGATTAATTATCGCTTTGCTGAATACATCCGTATACGCAATCTTTTGCCTGCCGTCATCAATATCCCCGCCTGTAACAGGGTCAAATTTTCCGATTCCATGGAACCTTTCAGGATTGCTCTCCGCGGGCAGGTATCCTTTGCCTTTTTTTGTCAAAACATGGACCAAAATCGGCCCGTTAAAATTTTTTATTCTATAAAATGTCGATATTAATATATTAATATCATGGCCGTCTATCGGGCCAAAATACCTGAAACCCAATTCTTCAAATAAAACACCGGGCGTGAAAAGAGTTTTTAAACTTTCTTCCATTTTTTTTAATGCAAACAACATCCCGGGGCTTTTTTCCTTTAATTTCTTTTCCATATCACTTCTCATCCTGTTATACCACGGGGCTGTAGTAATACGGCTTAAATATCCGCCTAACGCACCTACATTAGGAGATATCGACATTGCATTGTCGTTAACAATAACTTTGAGGTTGCTCCTGATATGCCCGGAAAAATTCAATCCCTCAAAGGCCATCCCGGCAGTTAATGCCCCGTCGCCAATCACCGTTATAGTATTATTTTTGTTTTTGCCGTCTAATTTCAGCGCTGTAGCTATGCCTGCGCCGGCAGAAACAGAAGTACTGCTGTGGCCGGTCCCAAATACATCATATATACATTCATTACGGCAGGGAAAACCGCTAAGGCCGCCGTATTGGCGCAATGAACAAAATTTATCTTTACGGCCGGTTAGAATTTTATACGCATAGCATTGATGCCCCACATCCCAAATAACATTATCTTTCGGACAATCAAAAACATAAAGAAGCGCGATTGTAAGCTCAATCACGCCTAAATTCGCCGCTAAATGCCCTCCAGTCCTGGAAACTGTCTGGATTATTTCTTCCCTTACCTCTTTTGCAAGAATTTTTAATTTCCATTGCGGCAGTTTTTTTAAATCATCGGGGCAATTAATTTCATCCAAAATTCTTTCCATATGAAGAATCCATTTTAATTTATTTTCTGAATAATATATTCCGCCAAGCCGTTCAAAATAAGACTTTTTTCCCCAAATATTTTAAGTTCCTTTTTGGCTTTATCAATAAGGCCCGCTGCTTTTTCTTTAGATTCCAATTCACCAAAAACAACAGGATAAGTTATTTTGCTCTTTCCCCGGGCATTATCATTATCTTTATCAAGAATGTCATCGACAATCTGAAACGCCAGGCCGATATCCTCTCCAAAACGCGAAAGGCACGAATATTCATCCAAAGATGCTCCTCCCAGGACAGCACCGGTATTTACTGATGCAAGAAAAAACTCGCCGGTTTTATGGACGTGAATATATTGTAAAAGAGGGACATCAACATCCTTTGCTTTTGACTGGCAGTCTGCCACCTGCCCGCCTATCATTCCCTTTGTCCCGATGGCCCTGGAAATTACATTTATAACTTTCAATATTTTTTCTGGCGGAAAAACATTCCCGTGAGGACCGCTCAATATTTCAAAAGCTAAAGTTAAAAGGGCGTCCCCCGCCAAAAGAGCAATATCTTCTCCAAATTTCATATGGCATGATAATTTCCCCCGCCTGTAATCATCATTGTCCATACAAGGCAAGTCATCATGTATGAGGGAATATGTATGGATAAATTCAATGGCACATGTTATTGGAAGAATTTTTTTTGAATCTTTGTCAAACAATTCATAAACCGCCATCGCGAGAACCGGCCTTATCCGTTTTCCCCCGGAAAATACGCTGTAATTCATAGCTTCGTGAATACGGGGGGGGTATTCAGATGATTTCGGAAGATACGTTTTTAAAGCCTTATCCACTGCTTTTCTTTTCACGGCCATATATTTTTCAATATGTTCTTTATTCATCAGCAGCCTCCTCAATCCTGCCGGCAGTGAAAGTTTTAATTACTGAATCATCATTTTTGTTTTTGGTAATCAGTTCTATCTTCTTTTCAACTTCATTCAGCTTTTTCGAACATTCGGATGATAACTTCATTCCTTCCTCAAACAATTTAATTGAATCATCCAGGTCTACATCTTCTGTTTCGAATCTTTTGATAATATCTTCTAATTTCTTCATTGCATCTTCAAATTTAATTTTCATGTCTATTCCTCTGTTTTTTGGACCAAACAATACATTTTCCCTTTAAATAACCTGACCTTAATCTTGTCGCCCGGTTTGACATTATTTCTATCTTTCAGTAAATTTTCTTCCGGCATAAGATAACTTAAAGAATAACCCCGCTCAAGAACATTTAAAGGGTTAATTATATTCAGTTTTTTTATTATATCGTGAAACATCCGCTTTTTCAACTCAAGATTGCGCAGGCAATTCCTCTGGAGACAATCTATATATTCATCAATTTCCAGCCGGTATTCATTAATTTTTTCTTTAGGCAATAAAAAAAACTGTGACCTGAGTAAATTTTCCAGTCTCAATCTTTTATTTTCAATAAAATTATCAAGCATCTGCTTTAAACAGAATTCTAAATCACCTAATTTTCTCAGCAACTCTTTCCTGTCAGGGACAGCCAATTCACCGGCGGCGGAAGGTGTCGGCGCACGTAAATCAGCCGTAAAATCAGAAATACAATAATCAATCTCATGCCCCACGGCAGAGATTACAGGCACAGTGGAATTATATATGCTTCTTGCAACTATCTCTTCATTAAACGGCCATAAATCTTCAATCGAGCCCCCCCCGCGTCCAACTATCAAAAGGTCAATTTCCTTATCCTGATTCGCTTCATCAATAGCACGGGCTATTTCTTCCTTTGCACCTTCCCCCTGGACTTTTACCCCGTAAACAGTAATTTTGACCCATGGGGACCTCCGGCTGATTACGTTTATCATATCTTTTACGGCTGCCCCTGTCGGTGATGTTACAATCGCGATTTTTTCCGGAAAAAGCGGTATGGTTTTTTTGTGCGAAGAATCGAATAACCCTTCACGGGAAAGCTTTTTTTTTAATTGCTCAAAAGCCAATTGCAATGCGCCAATGCCTTTTGGCTCCATGTAATTTATTATAACCTGGTATTCGCCTCTTTTTTCGTACAAAGTCAGTGAACCTGAAGCGATTATATGCATGCCGTCTTCTAATTTAAATTTTGTTTTTTGTGAAAATGAATTGAATAAAACCGCCCTTATCTGGCTCTGGCTGTCCTTGAGGGTAAAATAAACATGACCTGACGCCGGTTGTCTAAGGTTGGAAATTTCACCTTCAATCCAGATATTGTTAAAATTGGTTTCCAGAACATGTTTTATATTTTGATTGATTTCACTGACCGTATATACATGAACTTTTTTATTTAACATCTGCTTTAAGGTGATAGTTTTTTACTCACCCTTATTACCTTTTCTGCCTTATTGTCGTTTGTATTAATTTGTACACATAAAGCATTAAATTGAATATCTTCAGAGGCCACGTCAAATTTCACCGGCATTTGGGTGAGAAATCTTCTTATAGCTAATTCTTTTTTTATTCCTATGACAGAATCATGCGCACCAGTCATTCCGACATCGGTTATATATGCCGTCCCTGACGGCAAAATTTTTTCATCCGCGGTCTGGACATGAGTGTGCGTCCCGACTACGGCACTTACTTTCCCGTCTAAAAACCATCCTAAAGCTATCTTTTCAGATGTAGCTTCTGCGTGGAAGTCAACAATAATTACCGGATTAGACCCTTTAAGCCATTTTATTTCTTCTTCCGCGGCCCTGAACGGACAATCAAAATTCCCCATAAAAACTCTTCCTGTAAGGTTTATCACGGCTACCTTTATATTTTTCACATCAACTACTATTGAGCCGTGTCCCGGGTTGCCGCGGGGATAATTTAACGGCCTTAGAATCCTCGGTTCAGAGTCAATGAAATTCTCTAATTCCTTGTTATCCCATGTATGATTTCCCATGGTAATCACATCGACTCCGTAGGAAAAAAGATCGGAAGCTATTTCAGATGTCAGCCCAAAACCGCCGGCCGCATTTTCGGCATTTGCTATACAAAAATCAATGATATATTTTTTTTTAACTGCCGGTAATAATTCTTTAACCGCCTTACGCCCGGCTTTTCCATTAATATCACCGATCACTAAAATATTCACCCCGCCCATCACCTCCAGTGTTTATTCTTTAAACAATACAGCCAATTTTTCCAAAAAAGATTACCAGTGATCTGCTAAATTAATTTTTGATAACCGAGGTAGGCGCAACCTTTAGGTTGCGTTCATGAAACGCAGGCTGAAGCCTGCGACTACCTGATTGTGCAACCACCAGTAACTAATTTAACAGAGCACTAGTCTTAAACCCTCCCTCGTAATCAAGATGGGCGGGGTTCATTTCGCATAATCAACAACCCTGGTTTCCCTTATGACCGTTATTTTTATCTGGCCGGGATATTCCAGTTCAGCCTCTATTTTTTTGGCAAGGTCCCTCGCCAAAATAGCGGCATCCGCATCATTTACTATATCGCTTTTTACTATTACCCGTATTTCCCTGCCGGCCTGAATAGCAAATGCTTTTTCTACTCCTGAAAAAGTATCAGCAATTTTTTCCAGTTTTTCCAGCCTTTTCACATAATTTTCAAGGGTTTCACGCCTTGCTCCCGGCCTTGAACCTGAAATAGAATCCGCGACCTGGACAAGAACAGCTTCAATATTCTGCGGGGTAAGATCATCATGGTGTGAAGCAATTGCATTCACAATAACAGGTGACTCATTATATTTTTTTGCCAAATCCGCGCCAAGCTGTGCATGAGTGCCTTCCTGGTCATGATCCACCGCTTTCCCTATATCATGGAGAAGGCCTGCCCGTTTTACTATTACAGGATCAACTTTTAACTCTGAAGCCAATACACCGGCCAAATGCGCCACTTCTTTTGAATGCTGAAGCACATTTTGACCATAACTTGTACGGTATTTTAAGCGGCCTAACAATTTTATTTCTTCAGGGTGTATACCGCGTATTCCCGCTTCAAAAACAGCATTTTCCCCCTCCTCATATATCGTAGCTTCTACCTCTTTTTTAACTTTTTCTACCAGTTCCTCGATTCTCGCAGGATGTATTCTGCCGTCGGAAATTAACTTTTCCAGCGTAATCCTTGCTATTTCCCTCCGCACACTGTCAAATCCTGACAGAATTACGGCCTCAGGAGTATCATCAACAATAAGATTTATACCAGTCGCATTTTCCAGGGCCCTGATGTTTCTTCCCTCACGGCCTATAATCCTTCCCTTCATTTCTTCATTCGGAAGCGATATAACAGAAACGGTAGAATCCACTACCTGGTCAACCGCGCATCTTTGTATAGATAAGGTTATAATTTCCCTTGCTTTTTTTTCAGCCACTTCCCTTGCCTCATCCTGGATTTGTTTAATCATAATACCCGATTCATGGACAACTTCATCTTTTAAATCAGCCAAAAGCATCTTTTTAGCATCGGAAACCGTTAGGCCTGAAATTGTCTCTAATTTTTTTCTTTCCTCTTCAATTAATGCTTTAAATTCTTTTTCTTTTTGATCAATATTTTCTATTTTTCTTGATATATCTTTTAATTTCTGGCTGATGTCTTCTTCTTTTTTTTCTATAATGTCCGTTTTTCTTTCTAAGCTTTCTTCCTTTTGCCTCAACCGTTTTTCAAATAAAGCTAATTCCGTCCTCCTGCCTTTAAACTCTTTCTCCAACTCCAGTTTTTCTTTTATCAATGTGTCCTTTGTCTCTAATAAAACCTCTTTCCTTTTGTTATTTGCTTCTTTTTCAGCTTCTTCAATAATTTTTTTAGCCCTGTTCTCAGCCGAGACCACTTTATTCGCCGAAACAATCTTTCTTAAAAAATATCCTGCAAGAACACCAATCCCCCCGAATAATATTAGAAAAATTATCTTATCCATAATAAAAGCTGCTCCTTTCAGAAAATATAAAATAAAAAGATTTGAATAATTGTGAAATTAAAGAATGGTGATTAGACAGGATATTCGATAAAACATGAAATCAAATGAGCAAACTTCAAGCATATTGAGATTTGATTATAAAAATTAACTGTTTATCATATTTTTCAATATAAAATAATAAATATATGATAAATTTAATCGAATGTATCCGCTAACCACTATATTTAAACATATTTCTATTTAGAGAGAAATATGATTATATACATTATAAATTAAATAAAATAAAAAGTCAATAACTTATTGAAAATAAATGTTAAAGCTTATATAAAATTGACAAAGAATTGTTTTTATACCCTTCAATTTTTCCATAAAATATAGAAGATAAATAATCAAAAAATGCCGGCAAAGGCTTTTTCTGAATTATCACATTCGGCACACCCCTGATGTTTGATATTTGTCTGGCAATATCAATTGCGTCTTCAATATTACCAATATTATCCACCAAACCATATTTTTTTGCCTGGCGTCCTGAAAAAATCCTTCCATCGGCGTATTTTTTCACCTCTTCCTTATCCAATCCTCTCGATTCAGATACAGCCTCGATAAATTGGTCATAAACATCATCAACCACCTCTTTTAATATTTTCTGTTCCTCTTCAGTCAATTTCCTGACAGGTGACCCGATATCCTTGTGTAAACCGCTTTTTACGACCTGTATATCAACACCTACTTTTTTTATTAAATCTTCAAAATTAGCAAATTGCATTATTACCCCGATACTTCCTGTCAGTGTCCCTGGATTGGAAACAATTTTATCCGAACCGCACGCGATATAATAGCCCCCGGATGCCGCCACATCACCGAATGACGCAACAACTTTTTTGCCTTTTTTCCTGATTTTCTTCAATTCTTCATATATTTCCTGGACAGATCCGACCTGCCCGCCCGGGCTGTTGATTCTCAGCACTAAAGCTTTGACACTGTTCATTTCGCTGTAATGACGGAAAAGCTTCAAAAAATGGCCCGAATTTGTTATTGGACCGTCAATCTCAATAATAGCGATTTGTTCATTAGTCTTCCCAAAGGTTTTTAATATATTATCTTCGCCGCCGAATAAAAAATATAAAAAACCAATTCCTAATAAAATACATGTGCCTGCCGTGATAAATTTTTTATAACCAGACATTATTTCTCTCCCAAACTGTTCTTTTCAACATCTTTTTTAGACTTTTTCAAAATATAAATTTCTGCATTTTCTTTTCTGACTGTTTTTTGACTTTTTTTAGTTTCTATCTCATAAATTATTTTTGATCCTTCTTTTAAATATTGAATAGTATTTACTGCCTGCCACATAATATCCATATCAGGCAAAAGCCCCTCGGGAGTATCCTGAATGCTGATTAACGAAAGTACAGATTCCCCGTTTTTTTCAGCTTTAGTATATAAGAAATGAACATCATGAAGGGTAAAACAAAGATCGTCGGAATAATTAGGGGAAAAATCATTTGTAACATACCCAATATAGGAACGGCCCGATAATAAACTAACCTGTATATATTGCTTTTTTAAATTCATGATTATTTATACTCTAATATACCGCCAAACCAATTGCCGGCCGGCAGCACCTCTAAAAAGGCTTTATCTGTCGCTTTCTGATTCCTGAAACCTATCAATAGACTGTCAAATGTTTTTTTAGCTTCGAATTCAATAGTACAAATACACCCGTCACCCGTCACCCCGCCCGATGCCTGGGTTAAACGGCTTACTGCCACTATTTGATTGCTGAAAATAAAACTGGTCTTCTTCCCATCTTTATTAAGAAAATCTCCTTCTTCCGCTTTTTTCAATATTAATTTATCAGTATCATAATCAAAATCAAAGGTTATTCCAAAAACATTAATTCCCCCGCAAATATTTATATAAAAAATATTCGGTTTAGATTCTCTATATTCTATGCCAATATTCCCTGATTCCAGATTTTTCTTATGAGGTAAAAAAATAAACACGGGAGCAGTTTGATTTGTCGTCATGTAATTATTCGAACTTGAAGTATTATATCCGGTATCCCCGGGAGGCATAGGCGGCAATTCAGCCGTATCGTTTTGATTGGTTTCAGACACAGTTAGGGAATTCGAATCTTTTCTCCGGCAATTTGGGAAAATCAATAATATCAATAATAAACCGATAAAGACTTTTTCCATCAATACATATTATCTTTAAACGACTGCTTATATTGGAATCCCTGGCTACATCTCTTCTTCTTCTTTTATCCAGATAGCTAATTTTTCACCCGGATAGATATGTTTCCTGCCGGAAAAATCGATATTCCACTCCCTTATTTTATCGAGTGTAATATTATATCTTTTACCAATCTCCCAAAGGGTATCGCCTGTCCGGACTACATACACAATCTTTTTATAACCGGAATCACTTTTCAAACTAACCGTTTCGTCCGGCGTATTCTTTCCATAAGGAATAAACAGCCTCATACCAACAGATATCCTGTTGATATCACTAATATTATTTGCCTTGGCAATTGATGCAACTGGTATTCCATATTTCCATGAAATTATTGACATTGTTTCCCCGCTTTTAACAACATGCTGGGTCCAGCCTATTTTCCCTTTAGGGTCTTTATTTGCTATTTTTGCCAGATTATCATTAAATGTTTCCGCTTTGCCTTTAGGGACTTTTAAAACAAATTTCGGATAATCTATCGGAGTACACCATTTTATTAAAGCAGGATTTAAAAACTTCAATTCTTCAACAGAACATTCAGCCAGCCGGGCCGCAAAAGACAATTCCATGCAATTTTCGATTACAATCTCATCATATTCAAACGGTTGTTCATATTGTATATTTGTAAATCCATATTTTTCCGGATTTTTTGCTATTATCAGGTTCGCCATAAAATCTGCGACATAGCCCCTGGTTTCCCTTGCTAAAATGTTCTTCTTTGCAAGATACCAAAAATCCCGGCTTACAGCAATCCCCATGGCCCTGAGTATTCTGAATTCCCCTGCATTATACGCGGCCTCCGCTAATATCCAGGAATCGAAAATCTTGTAAAGGTCTTTTAAATATTTTGCCGCTGCCCTGGTCGATGCAACAGGGTCATACCGTTCATCAATCGACCAGTTTGATTTTAACCCGTATTTTTGCCCTGTTTTTCTCATAAACTGCCATAGGCCCGCAGCTCCTGCACGGGAATACGCTTTCACCTTAAAAGCACTCTCAATCATAGGCAAATAAGCTAAATCCTGGGGCAGTCCTTCATTTTTAAAGACTTCTTTCATCATATCTATATACTTGCCGGACCTTGCTAAACGCGCCTTCATGGCCTTGTGATTTCTTCCTACATGCAGTCTAATATATTTTTTAACTTCCTCATTAAATTCGACAGGGAAATCATATTCCACTTCGCCGGCACTCAACCCCTGGACAATCTCTTTTTCCTCCTGGACAATATTGTCCAAAACGCCTGTTGAATCAATTGAACCATTTTGTTCAACTGTTGTTTCCTGGGTGGATGTGCTGTCAAAAACATCTTTATAGACATCGCCAAACCTGAATAATGTTTCAATATCCAAATCCATGTCAGCAGTCAGTTTTAAACATAATTTTAACTCTTCTTTTGATTTATCATACTCGCCTGAGTCATAAAAACTCAATGCCTTGCTATAATGTTCCTGTATTAATTCTTTCCCTTCTTTTTGGCCGGTCTTTTCATCCTGTTTTTTATTTTCTAAAGTGTTATTTGAGACTTCCGTTGAATCTTCTTCAAAATTTTCATTATTCACAGTCTCATTAACAGCCTCTTCCAACGGCAAGAGTCCTTCTGTTCCTGAATTAGCTGTATCATTATCATCTGCAGGAACAAATGAATCATTGCTTGTGACCTGCGATTCTTCCGCGGGTCCTGTTGCGGGTTTTATTACAATATCCGAATCACTAATATTATTATTTTGATCCAAGGCTGGCATAAGGCTGATTGAATTTTCGAAGTCTGGATTTTCTGCAGGTTTTTCTTCTATCAAATTACTTTGATAATTCTTTTTTAAACAGCTGATATTAATACAAATAAATATAAAAAATATTAACAAAAAAATTTTTTTATTAAAGATTTTTATATTCAAAACATCACCTCCTTAAATTTCAGGTATATTCATATATTATATTATTTCAAACAGGAAAAGTCAATTTATTATTATAAAAAAATTACAAAATTAATTTTTAAATGCGGCGACTGATATTCCTTTTTTATCCTTATTTTTTAATCTTTCAGTAACCTCTTTTGCTATATTTTTTATGCGGCTGTTTTCATTATTAAGCATGGGCCTGATAAATTCCACAATTTTTTCGTCACCAATCTTGCCTAAAGCCGCTATCGCTTCCCAGCGAACTATGCTATTTTCATTTTTCAGGATAAGAATAAGTGAATTTACAGCACGGCTGTCCCCTATCTCGCCTAATGCCCATACAGCCTCAATAACAGCATCATTATCGGCATTTTTTAATACACCGATCAGAGGCTCTACAGCGGGTTTGCCTATTTTTGATAAAACATATCCCGCATTTCTTTTAACATCGCCATTGCGGTCGTTAAGGAGAACAATAACAGGTTTTATTGCCGGTTTGCCTATTTTAATTAAGGCCGTTTTCGCTTCATTTGTAACACGCAAATCCTCGTCTCTAAGAGCTTCTGTTATAAAACCTATAGATCCAACACCGTCTATTTCACTTAAAGCATAGACCGACTCTTTTCTGACAAACCAGTCTACATCCCTGACGGAAATACTCAATAATTTCAAACACGGTTTACCAATCTGAATCAAGGCATTCGCGGCGGCCCTTCGCACATAAAAATTATCATCACTTAAAGTCTGGACCAGCGGTTTAATTGTCCTGGGATTCTTGATTTTTCCTAGAACCAGCGCGGCCTTCAGCCTGTCAGACCAATCTTTGTCATTCAACCCGGCCATAAGCTTATCAGTATCATGCTGTATTTCAGAAAATCCTGAATTTGACAATATTAATAATATTATTAAAATAAGAAACGCGGTTTTAGCCTTCATATTTAACTCCTTGAAAAAGCTGAATTCACCCGGATAGATGTTAATATCGACAAATTTCTAAATAACATAAGTAAAATAATTCAATTACGACGCGCAGATGAATTCAGGAGGGAAATGCGGGTGTTTTTTTGATGGAATCTATGTTATTTGCCCTTAGATAATTCAACACC
Organism: bacterium; assembly: GCA_040754625.1. Taxonomy (NCBI): domain Bacteria; species bacterium. The sequence goes on from JBFMCF010000066.1 coordinate 15,754, forward strand.
TTTTCCGCCGCTTCTTCCGGTGTAATTAACTTTAGACATTCCAATGTCCCTCTGGGACAATTACGGGAACCATGAAGACTGCACGGCCTGCATTTTAAATCACGGCTCAAAACGACCGAATTTTTATTTACAGGCGCAAAACCAAATTCTCTTACTGTCGGGCCAAAAAATGTTAATAGGGGCACACCCGCCGCGTCGGCAATATGCATCAAACCGGTATCGTTACTTATAAAATAACAGCATCTTTTTAGCAGGGCCGCCTGGGCCATTAAATTCAGGGCGCCAAGGGCCATGACAGGTTTATTTGTTAAATTTTTAAAAGAGCTTCCAAGTTTTTCACCATCGCCCGGGCCCCCGAAAACAATAAACCTGCAATTTATTTCCCGGGTTATAAGATTTATTAATTTTACATAATAATCTAACGGCCAGCATTTTGTTTCCCAATGAGCAAAAGGCGCCAGTCCGATAAAAATTTCCCTGACGTTGTCATCATGTTTTCTTAAAAACTCAATTGCTTTTTCTTCATCATTCCTGTTTATCCATAATTCAAGCCCATTTTTGTCATTTTCTATACCGAGAGGTTTTAATGCTTCAAAATACCTGTCAATCACGCCTGCATTTTTGTCCATTAAATTCAGGTGTAAGTTTAATAATAACCAGCGCTTTAAAATTCTCTTTTTATATATCAGCCTCTTTTCAGTACTTAAGGTATAATCTAAATAAAGACTCCTCAAGTTATGATGAATATCGATTATTATATCATATTTATTTTCTCTTAGTTTTTTTGCTAAATTTATTACGCCCCCATTTTTTTTAAAAACTATTACTTCATCAAGATACGGGCAGTCTGCCACGAGAGGCATGAATTCTTCCTTGATTAACATTGAAATAAAGCTTTCAGGATATTTATTGCGGACCGCACGGAGGACAGGGCTTGTCAACACTATATCGCCTATTGAGCTAAAGCGGATTATTAATATTTTTCCCATAATTCTATTATGCCAGCCTGTTCCATTGCCGATTGTTTATGTTTTTTAAAGACAAAATGGGCTCTTTCACCCATTGTTTTGTTTTTGTTTTCATCCAAGAGTATTTCATTAAAAGCCTGTTCTAAATCTTTTGAATTATATATTTTTCTCCCTCCCCCGCTTTTCAAAAGATCTTCAGATGCTTCTTTCACATTATTCACATACGGGCCGAACAATACCGGTTTGTTAAAAGCAGCCGGTTCTAAAATATTATGGCCGTCAAAAGGTTTCAGCGTTCCCCCTACAAAAGATAAATCGGATAATTTATAAAAAGCGCTTAGTTCACCCATCGTGTCAAGAATAAGAACTGTGAACCGTGAATCGCTGTCCTTTAAATATTTACTTCTTAAAACATAAGAAACCCCGGCCCTTTGAACTATTTTTTCTACTTCAGGAACTCTTTCAAGATGCCGCGGCGCTATAACAAGCATTGCCTTGGCGAATTTTCCCTGTATTTTTTTAAAGGCTTCTAATATTATCTCTTCCTCGCCCGGCCGTGTGCTTCCCGCGACAATAAGCGGATTAGTTAATATAAATGAAATTTCCTTTTCAGTTATCGGCATAAATGAGTATTTCGCATTGCCTTTAATTTCAACTTTTTTTGACGGCATACCCAGGGAAATAATACGGTTTTTGTCTATTTCTGTCTGCGCGCAGTAAAAATCAATTTTAGAAACAATATATTTAAAAAAGAACCTGAAGCTCAAATATTTGGGCCACGCGCTGTCCGATATCCTCCCGTTAACCATCAGGACTTTAACGCCCTGTTTTTTTGCATGATAAATCAGGTTCGGCCATATTTCAGTTTCAGAAATAACCAATATTCCCGGGTTTATTTTTTTAATAAATTTGCTTATAATAAAACTGATGTCCAACGGCAGGATGGAAAAATATTTAACAACAGGGATACCCGAAAATATTTCTTTCGCTCTTTTCAGGCCGGTTAACGTGTATGTGGTGACTATAAATTCCAGGTCGTTATTTTTTTGAAAAAGGCAGTCAACTATCGGATAAATACCGTTAATTTCCCCGACTGATGCCGCGTGAAACCAGATTGGTTTTTTTGCCGATTCAACCTTATCGCGAGACAATATCCCCAAACGGTATTTTAAAAAGGATATTTCGTTTTTTTTAAATAATTTAATAAGCAAAAACGGGCCTGAAATAATTATAAATATCAATAATATAAAATCATAAATAAAAAACAACATAATAAAATATTATAACCGCTTAAAATACACAGGTCAATGCTTTTTCTCTTTCACTTCCTCCTGCAGGGAACTCAAGAGATTAATCGCATCCAGGGGAGTCAAGTTCTTTATGTCAAGACTTTTGAGTTTTTCAATTATAGGATGGTTTATATTAAAGGAACTTAAAAACAAATCCATTTGATCTTTAAAGACATTTTCCTTTCGTTTTTTAATAATCTTTGCGCTCCCGTCTTCATTTACGCTGTTTTTTTCAAGGTCGTTCAAAATTTCCTTTGCCCTGTTTATCACAGGTTTCGGAAGCCCCGCGATCTGCGCCACGTGAATTCCATAGCTTTTGTCCGCTCCCCCGGGGAGAATCTGGTGAAGAAAAATAACCTCATCATTCCATTCCCGGACCGCCACATTGTAATTTTTAACACCTTTGAAAGACAGCGCGAGTTCCGTAAGCTCATGGTAATGTGTCGCGAAAAGGGTCCTTGCTTTTATTTTTTCATTTATATGGAGAAATTCCACAATCGACCACGCAATACTTAACCCGTCAAACGTGCTTGTGCCACGCCCTACCTCGTCCAGAATTATCAGGCTTTTATTTGTCGCGTTATTTAAAATATTGGCCGTTTCATTCATTTCGATAAGAAATGTGCTTTCGCCCTTCACAAGATTATCCATGGCCCCGATTCTTGTAAATATCCTGTCAACCAACCCGACCTCAGCGGACTCAGCCGGAACAAATGAACCGCATTGCGCCATCAAAACTATCAGAGAAACCTGGCGGATATATGTCGATTTCCCGGCCATGTTCGGCCCTGTTATAATAAGAATCTGGTTTTCTTCAGTATCCATTATTGTATCGTTTGAAACAAAATTTTGAAGCGATTCAATTTTTTCAACAACAGGATGCCTGCCTTTTTTTATTATAAGCTTATCACCGTCATTAATGACCGGACGAACATAATTATTTAAATAAGCCGCGGCTGTTAAACTAAGGATTGCATCCAACCCGCTTATAATATTGGAAACACCCTGGATAACGGGAATACCCGGCCCGATAGATTCACAAACCTTTTTGAAAAGCTCCATCTGGAGGTTCGAAATTTTCTCCTCGGCACTCAGGATTTTGCTTTCGTAATTTTTTAATTCGGATGTTATAAAACGCTCGCAGTTGGCAAGTGTCTGTTTTCTGATATAATCCGCCGGCACTTGTGACAGGTTGGGGTTGCTCACCTCAATATAATACCCGAATATCTGGTTAAACCTGACCTTTAGGGACTTTATCTTCGACCTTTCTCTTTCATTATTTTCAAATTTAACCACCCAGTCTTTCCCGGAAGAGACAATTTCCAATAATTCGTCTAAATCACCGTTGAACCCTTTTTTGATAATTCTTTGCTCTTTAAAATTAAATGATACATTTTCTTCGATTGATTCATCAACCAGCGCAATAATATTTTTTATCCGGGCCGAATTATTTTCAATGTTTAATCTGGCGTTTTTCAATAATGCCGAATTGAATTTTTCGAGTTTAAACTTTATGCCGCAAATAATCGTTTTTAACGATTCCTTTAATGAAATTAAATCCCGCGGGGTGACAATATTGATATTATCCAGACGGGAAACTATCCTTTCAATATCCAGTATGTTCGATAACTCCGACCTTAAACCGTCTCTTTCTATATTCTTTTTTAATAGTTCTTCAACCGCGTCCAGTCTTTCATTTATTAAAAAGTCTTTTATAAGAGGATGTGTTATCCAATATCTTAATTTTCTCCTGCCCATCGGAGTAACTGTTTTGTCAATTATTTCAAGCAAGCTTCCTTTTTTTGATTTTGTATTCTGGCTTTCAATAATCTCAAGGTTTCTCTGTGCGGCACTGTCAATAATCATGTAATTCTTAAAATTATATTCACTTATTTTGGAAATCTGGCTTAATCTTGTCTTTTGATTATCTTTTACATATTTGAATAACGCGCCCGCGGAAGAAATTGCCTCGCCGTTTTCTTCATTTATTCCAAAGCCTTTTAATGAATTAGTTTTAAAGTGGTTTATTAAACTATTATAAGCCGCGCTTCTGTCAAATTCCCAGTCATTCAGAAAAGTAAGATAAATATCCGGAAATTCTCTTTGAATTTTCCCTGCCCATTCACGCCTCAGGCTTTCCGGCATGACGCATTCCGACGGCCCTAATATTCCGATTTCATCAGTCAATTTATCAACTTTATTTTCATCATTGAATTCAGCGCACTGGAACTCGCCCGTTGAAATATCTATAAAAGAAAACCCAACCGCGTTTTTGGAAAATGAAACGGAAATTATAAAATTATTTTTTGAATCATCCAGAAGCCCGGATTCAAGAACGGTCCCCGGGGTAATAACTCTTATCACTTCTCTTTTTACAACCCCTTTAGCGGTTTTAGGGTCTTCGACCTGTTCGCAAATCGCCACCTTATAACCTTCCTTTATAAGGCGCGAGATATATGGATACGCGGAATGATGAGGCACCCCCGCGAGCGGGATTTTATCCTCTTTCCCGCCGTCCCTGCTTGTTAAAGTTATTTCTAGTATTTTTGACGCTATCTTTGCGTCGTCATTGAACATCTCATAGAAATCGCCAATCCGGTAAAAGAGAATAGCGTCCTTATAATTCTCTTTTATCTTCTGATATTGGCGCATCATCGGGGTTAATGTTTCCATAGGGTTCCTTTAACGTACCGTAGGGGTAGGGCAGTTTCCATCATAGATTTTCTAATTTTTCCAGCCATAGATTAAAATGTTTACACTCTTTCCTGATAGCATTTAATCCAATTCTGTTTGTTATTAACGGACCATGAAGTGTTTTTTGGTAAGAAGGAAATAGATTAGATAAGCGTTTTGATGGAATAGTATTTGGATTGTCATTGATTTCTTCTGTAGAATTAAACTTCCTTTTAATTTCAGCAATTTCATTTACTTTTCTCATATTATTAAAAGCTTTCCCTATTTCTTCCGGCGAAACGAAAACTAACGATTCGAATTCATGCAGTTGTAAGTAAGGAATAAACCTGGGACTATTTATATCTTTCTGAAACAGATTTTCAAGAGAGGCAACTCTGTCAAAACAAATATGCCCTTGAATTTTATCTTTAAATGGGACCATAGAAGAAAATCCGTAATAATCAATCATTGTTGTTACAATACACACGCTACTATCTAGTAAAAGACGAATTATATCATTTTTGACCTTCTCATAAGATGTAATTCCACCTTTAAAAATTAAGCCGGATTTCACTTTTTTTGTTCTTGCAATCACCGGATTGCAATATAACTTATTTCCAAAATAAGGCAAAAATACTCTTTTTACAAAAGTTTCTTCTGTTTGTCCTTCAACTAAAATATGTATTTTCTTCATAATTATGGCCTTCCGCCAATTATATTCTTCTCCCATAAATCACCCAATCCATATTCCTCAAGCCAATTTTCCATATCTTTTTTATTCAATCGTTTGAAAGTTGATTGGTCAACATTTCTATTAACCACAATAATATCTCCAGGGTCAAATTGGTTTACAAATGTAACAGATTGTGTTGCGATAATTATTTGTGTTTTTGTTGCAGCGCTTTTGATTAGGCTCGACAACAGTGTGATTGCATAAGGATGAAGCCCTAATTCAGGTTCATCAAGCAAAATAATAGAAGGTAAATCAGGTTGAAGTAAAAGAGTTGCAAGACAAATAAACCTGAGAGTACCATCAGAAAATGAATGAGAGTTAAATAAAACATCAGAACCTTTTTCTTTCCATTCTAACTGAATAAGATTATTATTAATTGGATTATGTCTGAGGATAAAATCATCAAAAAACGGGGCAACATTTTGAATTGTTTCTACAATATTTCTATAATCCTGTGGATATTTTTGTTTAAGATAAAATAAATATGCTGCGATGTTTGAAGCATCAGGCTGAAGTAAAATATTATCGTTAATATTGCCAAATTGTTTCATTTTCGAAGAATCACTTGTATCATGAAAGTGATATAATTTCCAACTCTTAATAGTATCTAAAATAAATTTGGCAGTTTTTTCGGATCTCTGGACATCATACATGTTTGTTTCATCATTACCATTATATTCGAATGCAATATATGGTTCTCTATATCCTTCACCATAGAAGCATCCTTTTTCCTTTGAAAATATTAATGTATTTTTTAAAGTTGGAATCAAAGAAAAATGATAACTATTTTGTCCAAAAAATAAATCTACAAATAATTCTTTAGTTTGTTTCTGTCCAAAATATAATAATGAATCGACACCGCCTGATTGAGCAACAAATACCTGAAGATTTTTTTCGATTATTTTATTGATTAATTTAAAAAGAGAAACAAAATTAGACTTTCCGACACCATTTGCTCCTATCAAAATGTTTAAGGATTTTAATTCAATATTCATTTCTTTAACAGACTTGAATCCTTTAACTTCTATTTTTTTAAGCATAATAATTTATTCCTATAGAATCAATCTTTATTTTTTTTAATGAACACTTCATCAATCTTATTAAAAATCGCGAGGGCCTCGTCTTTTTTTCCGCTTTTTAAGTATAATAGATATAAATTTCTGTATGCCCTGCCAAAATTACTTTTGTTTCTGACTACCTCAAGATATAAATTAATCGCTTTGTCTTTTTGCCCCATTTTCTCATATATTTCTCCGAGGGCAAAATTTATTTCAGGAACATTTGGATATTTTGCCAGCATTTCCTCGTAAAAGGAAATCATCTTTTCGAATTCCTGCTCTTCAAAATATGCATCCTCCAGTTTTTTATCAATCTTCGGGAGGCTTTGCGGGTCAAGATTAATCACTGTCTGCCATTCTTCAATTGCTTTCTGGATTTTGCTTTCATTATAATAAATATTGCCTAATCCGATATGCGCATTAATACAGCCTTCATGGAGATCAACGGCTTCCTTATAACACTTCAAAGCTTCCTTAATGTCCTGCCTCTTCATATGATTATCACCTATAAAACTCATTAATAAAGCCAGTTCGTTTTTATCCTGGGAATTCTGGAGCTTTAATATTCTTTTTTGTATTTCATACGCCTCTTCCCACATCTCCAGCCGTTTAAGAATATTCTTAAAAGAAATATTCAATGAAAGTTCTTTAATCCCAAATCCCATAAGTTTGTTAACAATACCTTTAATCTTATCCCAATCCTTGCTGCTAATCATAATAAAGTCATTTAAAAGGCAAAAATATGTTTTTACAAGCATATCCCTGGAAATTGTCTGCCTGAGTGTAATCCCTTCATGAATTTTTATGGCCTTTTCAAAATTCCCTTTTTTTCTATAAATATCGCCCAATTTCAAATATGCTTCCACATGGTCGGTATCCAATATTACAACTTGCTTTAACGCGACAAGCGCGGCATTAAAATTTTGTTCGATAATCAAATTTAACGATTTAATATAATACTCGTTTGCTTCTTTTTTAGTCTTGCTCTTCTGCCTTTGTATCTGCCAGTTCTTATGAAAAACTATCCAGCCAAGGAAAAAGCCGATTATCAGCAATACCATCTGAGGCATTTACTCTTCTCCTTCTTTAGTCAATTCTTCCGTTTCCATTATATCTATGTTGCGAAATGATTTTAATTCTTCATTCTGTTTTTCTATCAAGTCCTCTAAACGTTTTATTTCACGTGATATTTTAAACTGGCGCATAACTCCAATAAGACTTACTATTACCATACCTATAATCATCGAAATAATTATTATAAAAACCAGCGGGACCTCAGGAGAATGCCAGCCAAAAAAATGCATGGTTATGGGGTTAGGATTCTGAATGCCTAAAACTACAAAAACAAGCACCAAAAAAAACAGGAAAATTACTTTTAATTCCATAAATTATCTCCTTGTAAAATAACCCAAAAACTGAAGAACAAAAAAAAGTCTTTTTAGTATTTTCAGTTTTACAGTTCTTCTGTCCAAGAGCATCCGGGTTTGGAACACTTTAACGATTCCCCTGATTTATTCACCTTTTCAAAGACAAATAACGCGCCGCAAACGGGACAATGTTTTGCGACTGGCTTGTCCCAGGAAACAAATTTACATCCGGGATATTTACTGCATCCGAAAAATATCCTGCCTTTTCCTGAACGTCTCTGGATTATCCTGCCTGTACATCCCGCCTCCGGGCAATCCATCCCTATTTCCTGCAATATCGGTTTTGTGGTTTTACATTCCGGATAATTGGAACATGCCAAAAACTTACCAAAACGGCCGATTTTAACTATCATGGATTTTCCGCAATTCGGACAAGTCTCCCCGGAAACCTCCTCCTTTGCCACTGTTTCATTTTTCTCATCCCACGGTTTCGCATTACGGCAATCCGGAAAATTTGAACAAGCAAGAAACCTGCCCCTTCTCCCCCATTTTACAACCATTTTCCCGCCGCATTTCTCACATACTATATCGGTAACTTTTTCCTTTTCCTTCTTAATATTTCGCATTGTCCCCTCAGCTTTATTTAAATCCACAAGAAAAATCTTATAAAATTCTTCCAATACCTTTTGCCATGAAACATTTCCTTCTTCAATTTTATCGAGATTGTCTTCCATGTTCGCCGTAAAGTTTACTTCGACAACATCAGGGAAACTGGCTAACAGCAATTCATTGACAATTTTGCCCAGTTCTGCAGGATAAAGTTTTTTATCGGCCTTTTCGACATAACCCCTTTCCTGTATAGTCCCTACTATCGACGCATAAGTACTGGGGCGGCCAATCCCTTTATCTTCCAGTTCTTTTATCAAGGTAGCCTCAGTATAACGCGCGGGCGGTTTTGTAAAATGCTGGCCGGGCCTTATCTCCGTTAATACCAGCAATTCGTCTTTTGCCAGGACCGGGAGTTTTCCTGTCTTATCGTCCTCATTATCGTCTTTTTTTTCTTCATATAGAACAGTAAAACCTTTAAATTTTTCCACAAGCCCTGTCGCGCGGAAAGAAAACCTTCCGGCTTTTATGGTTACAGTAGTCTGGTCATAAACAGCCGCGCTCATTTGTGAAGCAATAAACCTTTCCCAGATTAATTTATATATTTTATACTGGTCTTGCGATATATATCCTTTTATATCATCCGGAACAAACCTGCATGATGTCGGCCTGATTGCCTCGTGGGCACCCTGCACATTTGCCTTTTCCTTCCGTTTAATAAACTCCTTTAAAATATATTCACTGCCGTATTTTTCTTTTATAAACGCAACTGTTTCCCCTATTGCCTCCGGCGAAATTCTAATCGAATCAGTTCTCATGTAAGTAATAAGCCCTACAGGTCCTTTTTCTCCGATTTCCAATCCTTCATATAAATTCTGCGCAATCAGCATTGTCTTTTTTGCGGAAAAATTAAACCTGCGGAACGCCTCCTGCTGGAGACTGCTTGTAATAAAAGGCGGCGGCGGAATTTTTTTCTTTTCTTTAACATTAATATCGTAAACTTTATAGTTTTCCTTTTTCAGCTCTTCAACTATAGGGGTTACTTCATCCTGTTTTTTCAGTTCACTTTTCTTCTCATCTATTTTATAAAGTTCCGCTTCAAATTTTTCTTCTTCTTTCCCTGAAGAAGGCAGCAGAAAAACTGTAATTGTCCAATATTCCTGGGACACAAAACTCTCTATTTGTTTCTCGCGTTCACAAATCAGCCGTACCGCCACAGATTGGACCCTGCCGGCACTCAAACCTTTTTGGACCTTTCTCCAGAGAAGAGGGCTGATTTTATAACCAACCAGCCTGTCCAAAATTCTCCTTGCCTGCTGGGCATTAACCTTATTTAAATCAATTTCACCGGGGCTGTTAATACCCTGTAAAACCGTTTTTTCCGTAATCTCATTAAAATTTACACGAAAAATATTTATTTTATCGTCCCGGAGCTCCTGTGCCAGGTGCCACGCAATCGCTTCCCCTTCCCTGTCAGGGTCCGGTGCCAGGTAAACTGTTTTTGATTTTTTTGCCAACGATTTAAGTTCTTTTAAGACCTTCTCCCTGCCCTTGATGACCTTATACTGCGGTTCAAAATTATTCTCCACGTCAACACCTAATTTTGTCTTCGGCAGGTCTTTTATATGCCCCATTGACGATTTTACAACAAACCCCCCTCCTAAAAATTTGTTAATTGTTTTGGCCTTTGCCGGTGATTCCACGATAAGTAACTTTGCCATAAACTCCTCTTTATAATTTTTTAACAAACATCTTCCCTGCAGATTGTTTAACAAGCCCCTTCAATTCCAGTTGTGTTAAAACACCCAGCACATTCTGGATTGAATCTTTCGTTTCCCTGCAAATAAAGTCAATGTGTTTTGGTTCTTCCGATAAAATTGCAATAATCTTTTTTTCACATTCATTCACTTGAAATATCTTATTATTTATAAGCGTTTTGATTTTTTCTTTATCAATATTGTATTCTTCCAGCACATCAAAAATGTTATCTGTTAATTTCGCCCCCTGTTTAATTAAAATATGCGCGCCTTTATTTTGGTCAGAAAGGGCCTTCCCGGGGACGGCAAAAACATCTCTTCCCTGTTCCAGTGCAAGGCCTGCTGTAATTAAAGACCCGCTTTTAAAACCCGCTTCAACTACTATAGTGCCTTTCGTCAACCCGCTTATTATTCTGTTTCTCCTTGGAAAATTAGAAAAAAAAGGCCTTGTTGCAAGCGGAAATTCTGAAATAACAGCACCATTTTCAGAAATATTTTCGGAAAGTGCACGATTTTCAGGCGGATAAATAAAATCCATTCCTGAACCCAGTACCGCAATAGTCCTTCCTTTTGCCTTTAAAGCCCCGTAATGCGCCGCAGAATCTATTCCTCTCGCAAGACCCGATACAATTGTAAATCCGCATTTAGCTAAATCAGAAGAAAACTTTTCTGCGACTTCCATCCCGTAAGAAGACGCTTTACGAGCCCCTACAATACTTAAGGAAAAACTATCTTCTTTCAATAACTTTCCTTTAATGTACAGGACAAGAGGCGGGTTGGCAATTTCTTTTAAATATAACGGGTATCCTTCATCGTTTAATGTTATATAATGTATTTTTCTCTTTTCCAGCTCCTTTAATTCTTTTTTTAACCCCGGGGATATCCTTTCTATTTTTAAATTTTCCAATGCCTCTTTTTTGGGACCAATAATTTTTGAAAGTTCTTTCTCGCTCCTTGAAAAAATATTTTTTGGAGACCCGAAAACATTTATTAATTTTTTTATTTTATCAAATCCTAAGCCGGGGACCAAATTCAGGGAGAGCCAGTATTCCCTATCTTCCATCTACTTTGTCTCCCATATAACCTTGGAAATAAACTTGTTAGCAAGACTCCTGTTCGATTTCTGGATATAAGCTACTTCTTCAAGCAAATTATGATAAAGACGGTTCCACACCTCTTTTTCTTTGGCAGAAGATATATTTCCTTCTTTATTCTGCCAGTACAGGTCTTTTATGATATCAGGTATGGAAAACGGGTCGCCTTTTTTCATAAGGCTTAAATAATTTGCATATCTCTCCGCCCAGCTCGTGCTCCCTGTTAAAACAACAGACTGCTTTAAGTGGTCAACAAATTCCTGTAATTCTTTTTCCGTTTTAATCGCCCTTATTCCCAATTCCTGAGACCTTTCAACAGGCGCCATTATCTTTGACCCTTTCGTGTTAAACACATAAAATTGCTCTTTCTTCCCGGAAAACCCCGTATCCTCAATTGAATCTATACGGACAATCCCGTATAACGGGTAAAATACATCCTGTTCTACTTGAAACATGATTCCTCCTATAAAATTTTCACAATGCAAAAATTTTCCCAAACTATCCCGATGCCTCGATGAAATCGAGGTTCGGGATCCCGAAGAACATCGGGACAAATTACTCACACGAACCACAAATCTATTTTTTCCGGCTTCCCGGTTTCTCAACAGGTATCGTCTTTTTACATAATGGGCATTCGGCCTCTGTAAATTTCAAAACGTCCAGAGTAAGTAAAACTTCCTTTTTCTGGACGCCAAAATCCACCTTACCCCCGCTTCTGTCCACTATTGCGCCCACGCCGATAATTTCTGCCCCCTCTTTTTTTGCCAATCCAATGATTTCTTTGACCGAACCTCCGGTTGTAATAACATCTTCAACAACTAGAACTTTGTCTCCTTTATTAATTGAAAAACCCCGGCGAAAAACCATTCTATCGTTTACTCTTTCAGCAAAAATCACACGTAATCCTTTTCTGCCTTTTAGCTCCAGATAATCTCCCACACCGCAGGCGACAACTATTCCTCCAAGCGCGGGCGCAATAACAACATCAATATTTTTATCCAAAAATCTTTTTCCTATTAACTCCCCTAATAACCTGGTATATTCCGGATATTGCAAAACAAGCGCACATTGAAAGTAACTATCGCTGTGAAATCCTGAAGTCAAGACAAAATGCCCCGAAAGTAACGCCTTTGTTTTTTTTAATATTTTTAAAACCCCTGCATCTTCTGACATTTCCCGCTCCCGTTTAAAATTTCCTGCCTGACGGCAGTCAGATAATTTGGTCATTTCATTTCTTTAAAAATTCGTCCAATAACACTGATTTTATCTTTTGCTTCTAATATCGGGCGGCCTATGACAAGATAGGATGCCCCGTTTCTTACAGCATTCGATGGGGTGTCTGTTCTTTTTTGATCATTCAATAACCCGCCGCCAAGACGGATGCCGGGGGTAACTATTTTAAAATCTTTCCCGCATATTTTTCTAATCGCCGGGCATTCTTTTACCGAACTCACCACACCGTCCAACCCGCATTCTTCAGCCAATCTTGCCAGATGTGCAACAAATTCTCCAGCCGGTAAATCTATTCCAATTTCATGAAGAAACACTTCATCAAGGCTCGTTAAAAGCGTAACACCGATTACTAAAGGGCATCGCCCGTCTTTTCCCTTCCTTGATTTGGCGGCCTCCGATGCGCGCATCATCATCTCCCTTCCTCCCATGGTATGGATTGTAAGCATATCCACACCCAGGTTGGATGCTTCTTTTACAGCCGATGCCACCGTATTCGGGATATCATTGAATTTCAAATCAAGAAAAACCTTCCCGCCGTTTTTCTGCACCAATTTAATTATTGACGGTCCGCACGCGGTAAATAACTGGCTCCCTATCTTGTAAAATTTAATATAGCCCTTTACTTCATTAATAATCTCTGCCGCTTTTTCCCGGCCGGCTATGTCCAATGCTAAAATTAATTTATCCTGCATATATTAAAAACTATGTTTTTCCCTGTCAGGGAACCTGCCCTTTTTAACATCATCCCTGAAGGACATAAACGCACTTGCGATTTCTTTATTCAAATCAAGATATTTTTTAACAAATTTCGGGGTAAACCTTTCAAAAAGCCCTAACATATCATAAGTCACCAGTACCTGTCCATCACAATATGGGCCAGCCCCAATACCGATTGTCGGTATAGAAATATTCCCGGTAATCTTTTTCGCAAGTTCCAAAGGGATTTTTTCAAGCACAACCGCAAAAACACCCAGTTTTTCCAGCATCTTTGCGTCAGAAATAATTTTGTCAGCCTCTTTTTTATCACTGCCGCGGGTTTTATAGCTTCCAAATTTATTTATAGCCTGCGGAGTGAGCCCCAGATGCCCCATGACCGGAATATCCGCTTCAATAATAGAAGATATGACATCTGAAATTTCAGATCCCCCTTCAACTTTGACCGCGCCGGCCCCGGCTTCCTGGATCATCCTGCCGGCATTGCGCACCGCTTCTTCTTTTGAAATTTTATACGACAAAAAAGGCATATCTGCCACAATCAGGCTTTTTTTGTTGCCGCGGACCACTGCCTTCGTGTGATAAACAATATCGTTAACAGTAACAGGCAGGGTAGTTTCATGGCCCAGGACCACCATACCCAGAGAATCACCAACAAGCACAACATCTATTCCTGTTTTTTCCATCACGAAAGATAAAGGATAATCATAAGCAGTCAGCATTGTAATTTTTTCGCCATTCTGCTTCATTTCTTTTAAAACGGACGTGGTAATTTTTTTATCCATTTTATCTCCTTTTAGACACCGGCACGTAATACTTCTTTCCCTTCCCCATTTCTTTTATTTCCTTAATTAGGTTGTCCAAATCTTTATGGCTATGGACAAAATCAATCTCATTCGTATTAATGACAAGAAGCGGGGTATCGTTATAATGAAAGAAAAAATTATTAAACGCCTGGTTTACAGATTCCAGGTATTCCGGGGAGATGCCTTGTTCAAAGGCTATCCCCCGCGTTTTTATTCTCTCGATCAAATTCTCCGTGCTGGCCTGTAAAAATACAACTAAATCCGGCAACAATATTTTCTTCTTTAACAGCGAATGAAGGTGCCTGTACATTGAAATTTCATCTTCATCCAGGTTAAGGTGCGCGAATATCTCGTCCCTGACAAAAAGATAATCACTTATTGTAATCCTTTCAAACAAATCCTGTTGTTGTAATTCTATCTGCTGCCGGTAACGGCTTAATAAAAAAAATACCTGCGCCTGGAAAGCGTATTGTTCCTGGTTTTTATAAAATTTTTCTAAAAACGGATTTTCGCTTGCATTTTCCAAAACAAGTTTCGCATGTAATTTTTCTGCCAATAATTTAGCTAAACTAGTTTTCCCCGCCCCTATCGCTCCTTCAATAGCTATATATCTAATTTGCTCCATAAAGTAAAGTATTTATTTTTTTAATTTCTTTATCAAATCAGCGATTTTTATGCCTTCCCCGGGATATGCCAAATCTTTTGCAATTTCAATCAAAGGATTTAGAACAAAAAGCCTGTTTTTCACCTCAGGATGAGGGATTATCAATCCATGTTTTTTGACAACCAGGTCGTTATAAAAAATAATATCAATATCCGCAATCCTCGCCCCCCACTTTTTAATTTTTTCCCGGCCTATTTTTTTCTCCAGAGATTTAATAAAAAAAAGCAGCGCGTCCGGTGTCAACCTGGTTTTTATCTGGATTACGGCGTTAATAAAATCAGGCTGTTTTTTCTCCCCTAACGGAGATGTATTATAAAAAGAAGAAACTTTTTCTACAGTAATTAATCTATGCTTTTTTATCTCATTAATAACATAATACAGATTATTTCTTCTATTCCCGAGATTCGATCCCAGGCTCAAAAATATTCCTGACATTTTACCAATCATCATTTAACAATTAACTCTTCACTATTCATTACCAGAAGCGGTTTCATAAGTCTCTTCTACTACAGTTAACTGCAGGACTTATGCACTGCGTTATCGGCACAAAATGTCCTCGACATAGCCCTGCTATGCCTGCGGGCATTTTGCACCTGCTGCCTTGTTCATAAGTCCTTCGCTTAAGTTCGTGACGAACCGACTTATGAAACCGCTTCAACTGTTTATTAACAAGTGCTAATTGCTTTTTCCCTGCAGATTTCAACTGCCACGTAATCCAGCTGCCCGCCCAGTAAAACCTGTGGTTTTTTGATTTGCAGATATAATTTATTAATAACGCCTATTTTTAGTATTTCATCCGCAATTGTCTCAGCCAGCGCCTCTAAAAGATTATATTTTTTCCCTGCCTGAACATTATTTATTAATTTATAAATTTCCTGGTAATCCACAGTATTTTTTAGACTGTCGGTTTTGCCCGATTTTTTCAAGTCTAAAAACAACTCTATGGTTATAACTATTTTTTGCCCGATTTCTTTCTCAAAATCTTTTGTCCCATGAAAACCATGGAACACCATATCTTTAAGAACAATTTTGTCCATAAATAGATCGCCTGACACCGCGTTAACAGCTTTGAAAAATTTTTTCTTTTTATTATATCTTTAACTTTTCAATTCGATTCAATGCTTCCTGAAGCCTTTTTATATCGCTTGTAAGAGAAAAACGTATATAGCCTTCTCCCGCGCTTCCAAATCCCGACCCGGGGGTTGCAACAATACCGCATTCTTTTATTAGCGCGGTAGTCATTTCTCTTGACGTTAAACCTTTCGGGACCGCGACCCATACATAAAAAGTCGCTGCGGGATAAATTACGTCCCATCCTAATTTTTTCAAAACGCCGGTGAAAATATCCCTTCTTTCCTGATAGACCTTAATAATCTCCTCTTTTACTTCTTTCGGCGATTTTAAGGCCTCAATTGCGGCCAATTGAATTGCCTGAAAAATCCCTGAGTCAAGATTAGTTTTTATCTGCCCAAGACCGCTGATTATTTCTTTGTTGCCCGCGGCAAAACCAATACGCCACCCCGCCATATTAAAGGTTTTGGAAAAAGAATGAAATTCTATTCCCACATCTTTGGCACCGTCAACTTCTAAAAAACTTATGATGCGTTTGCCGTAATAAATTTCGGAATATGCGGCATCATGACAGGTAATAATATTGAATTTTTTCGCAAAATCAACGACATCCGAAAAAAATTCTTTATTTGCGACAGCGGTAGTCGGGTTATTCGGATAGTTGATAAACATTAATTTTGATCTTTTTGCGGTTGTTGTGTCAATTTTTTTCAAATCCGGGAAAAAATTGTTTTCCCGCAAAAGAGGCATAAAATACGGTATCCCGCCCGCGAAAACAGTGCCTGCCTGATAAACGGGATACCCGGGGTCAGGCACAAGAACAAAATCGCCTTCATTAACAAACGCCAGCGGGATATGCCCAATTCCCTCTTTAGAACCAATCAGGGCAAGAATTTCAGTTTCAGGGTCTAACACAACGTCAAATCGTTCTTTATACCATGAAGCAACTGTTTCCCGGAATTCAATCATTCCCGCATAAGACGGATACCCGTGGTTATTTTTATTAGCTATTTCTTCCTGCGCCTTTCTGATAATATTGGACGGCGCGGGCAAATCAGGGCTTCCAACGCCTAAATCAATTATATCAACACCTTTTTTTTTCGCCTCGGATTTTAAATTATCAAGCTCAGCAAAAAGATAAACCGGTAATTTTTTTAAACGATCAGCTTTTTTAATTTTAAAGTTTGCCATCTGCTCCTCATTTTTTATGAATAAATAACATAACAGTTTCTGCCTTTGTTTTTAGCCTGATATAAAGCCGCATCGGCATTTTTAATCAATTCAACTACACTTGAAGCATTCTTTGGATAATTACTGACGCCCAGGCTTACACTAATCTTTCTTTTTTCATTTCCCCTGATAAAAAAATGGCTGTCAATTCTTCTAACAATTCTTTCGGCCATTGGCTTCACTTTAGATTCCTCTAGTTGAGGCAGGATTACGACAAATTCATCTCCTCCGTAACGGCACAAAATATCTATATTACGGATATTAGCCTTCACAACTTTAACTAATTCAGCTAATAAGGCGTCCCCTTCAGGGTGGCCGTGAGAATCATTGTATTTTTTGAAATAATCAACATCAATCAACATAACACTTAAAGGTATACTGTGCCGTTCCGCCCTGTCAAACTCCTCTTTTATCCTGTTCTGGAAATAACCAAAGTTATAGACATTTGTCATCGCATCAATAATCATTGATTTTTTTGCCTGTTCATATAACTGGGTATTCTCTAATGCCACTATTGTGTGCGCTGTCAATGTTGAAAGAAGCTGGATATTTTCCTCGGAATAATCTATACCAGCTTCTTCAATAAATTTGTTCAAAAAATGAGGTTCCTTTAAATATTCTTTTCCAAGTTCTATTTTGTTTATCGTTCCAACTGCCTGGAATTGACAATATTTATCTCCGAGCCCCCAGCACTTGGTCTCCTTGACAGACATCCGCTTTTTAAAAATGTTCTCGGCAATACCCGCGATAATACCGGCCTCAAAATAACAAATCGGCCTGCCAACCGGCAGTAATCCCGCGCAGGTGGCCGATTCATACAAATTAACCAGCATTTTTTCATCATCAAATTCTACAACTTCCATACGGCCTAATTTAAGTTTTTCAATAAACTCTATCATCTCCCTGATAGATCTTATAGGGAGCTTTATTCCCAGCCTCTTACCGCCATAATAACTAAAACTCGAAAAACTCTCCCCTAAAATCCCGCGCAGGCCGACAAGTCTTATAAAACGATATAACAGAACAGACGTATCAGTCCCCAATTCTTCCCGCGTTATCTGCTCCACATTATCCAAATCTAACCTTAAGACATTGTCCTCTCTTTCCATTTTTTTCACCCCTCCTGTCTTTGCTGTCCCATCACCTATTATTTTAAAAAGCCGGCTAACCGCGCTATTATCATCCTGCGGTTTATTTTCTTCTTTCATCTATTACTTTTCCCTGATACCCAAAATATCCTGCATATTATATAATCCGGGTTTTGCATTCACCGCAAATCGCGCCGCCTTAACCGCTCCAAAAACAAATACTTCACGGCTATGGGCCCTATGCGTGACTTCTATTCTTTCACCTGGCCCCGCGAAAACTATAGTATGGTCCCCGACAATATCCCCGCCGCGCACCGCATGAATACCTATCTCTTTTTTACTGCGCTCCCCGGTAATCCCTGACCTCCCGTAAACAGCGCATTCTTTCATATCCCTGTTTAAACTGCCGGCAATAAGCTCGGCCAGTTTCAGAGCTGTCCCTGATGGTGCGTCTTTTTTTAAATTATGATGTGCTTCAATTATTTCAATATCATAATCATCCCCCAGTATTTTTGCGAACTTCGGTACCAGGGAAAAAAGCGAATTAACTCCTATACTCATATTTGGCGACAAGACACATGGGATGTTCCTCGAAGCGTTATTTATAATCTTTAGTTCCGGCCCGATAAAACCGGTGGTCCCAATCACAATTGGTTTTTTAAATAAATGTGCTGTTTCCAGGTGTTCAATAGATGTTTTCGGATTAACAAATTCAATAATCACATCAGATTTGTCAATGACCTTTTTCAAAGACGGAGAAATATCTATGCCCAATTTTCCGGCACCAAGTATCTCCCCAATATCTTTTCCAATATTTAAATGCTTCGGATTCTCGACCGCGCCGGCTAATTTCATGTCAGACTGGCTTAATAAATGGCGAATGATCGCCGACCCCATCCGTCCGCAGGCACCTGTAACAACAACATTAATCATATCATCTCTTTTTATCACAACAATTTCTCCTTTAAATCAATCCGTTTGCCTTTAACATTGATTTGAGAGCATTGGAATTTTCTTCACTCATCTGGCAAAGAGGAAGCCTCAACTCAGGCAATATCATTCCCATCATTGATAAGGCGGTTTTTACAGGAATCGGATTAGTTTCCAAAAATAGTGCCTTTATAACAGGGAAAAGCTTATAATGCAATTCCTTCGCTTGAACAAGATTATTATTGAAAAATCCTTCTACAAGCCGGCTGACCATTCCCGGAACTATATTAGCGGCAACCGATATCACGCCATGCCCCCCAATAGACAAAAATGGCAAAATTGTATAATCATCGCCTGAAAGCATGGTAAACCTGTCCCCGCATAACCTGATAATCTCCGATGCCTGTTTCATATCGCCCGTGGCTTCTTTAATCCCGATTATATTTGAAATTTTTGCAAGCTCCGAAACTGTCTGAGGAAGAATGTTCGTCCCCGTCCGCGTAGGAACATTATAAATAATAATAGGAATATCCACGCTGCGCGCTATCTTTTCATAATGCAGAAAAAGCCCCCGCGGTGTCGGCCTGTTATAATAAGGTGTTATTAAAAGGGCCCCGTCCGCCCCCTTGCTTTTAGCGAATTTTGTCAACTCCAGGGCCTCTTCGGTATTATTCGAGCCCGCCCCGGCAATCACCGGCACCCTTTTATTTACCGTGGATATTGTTATTTCCACAACGCGCTTATGTTCCTCAAATGCCAGTGTGGCTGACTCACCTGTAGTCCCGCAGGGAATAATACCTTTAATCCCTCCCTTAATCTGAAACTCAATCAGTTTTTGTAACGCTTTTTCATCAACCTTTCCTTCTTTAAAAGGGGTGACAATAGCTGTCATTGCGCCTTTAAACATTTTATCCTCCTATGTTAAAAGTCAATTATTTTCTACTCTGAAGACTTATTTTTTAAATAGCTTCAGCTAATTTGAATTTATTAAAATCATCGAACACCCAGTTATTTTTAAGTGTGCGATAAATTATTGTAAG
>JBFMCF010000067.1 GCA_040754625.1 bacterium
TATTTTCCCAGTTTAACGAAACAAAAAATAAATTTTATATGGACGAATAGAGCGAAAATAAAGATTTTCCATGGCTGCCGATTAACTTTAAGTCGCGCTTAAAAAAACTCGCTTGTTTTAGGACTAAGGATACTCTTACCCACGCATCGACCACTACGCCTTTGTCCAGAATTCGGTCAACAACTTCGACCAAACTGGAGGAACCAATCGCTTTTTCTACTGCCATATTAATCACCTCCTTCCATTCGAACTCCCTTTTCTCTTTTCGGAGTTCATAATTTTATTTTTGGCATTATCCATCTTGTTTCTCATCTTCCAATTTTCTTACCGCGCCCTCGAGAGAATATTTCTCAGTATCCACTAACACTTTAACTAAAACAGCCCTATGAATATCCTCTTCGGAATATCTTCGGAATTTTCTTTTTCCGCATTGAATATACACCGGGTTAATAATACCAAGCCTCTCCCAATACCGCAGTCTTTCAGGAGATATTCCTGTTTTCTCTGTTACATTACTTGTCCCGAACATATTTTTTTTGTTGTTTTGCATTTTACCGGTACATAAAAAAGTGTTTATGTTTACAATTAAATTTATCAGGATAAGATATACGATAACATCTTCTGATGTTAAGATTAATACATCGGTGGAAAACAGTCAACGGTAATTTAGCAGGTATCTACTGGGTACAAAAATACCCTGCTTATTTTCGCACTTGACATCACTTATGATTTTTGGTAGAGTGATTTTGATATAAATAATATGATACATGACAAACGAAGAACAAAAATAGGTGAAATGATCATAGGGATAAAAAGATGGAATCGTTTTATATCATGCTCGCAGGAGCGGTCATAATAGCATTAATATTCTTTATTATTGCTTACAAAGATGACCATCCTAAAAAGACATTACACTAATATGAAACATGAAGATAGAAGAAAAGAATTAGGTAAAGTATTAATGGATATTGGTAAATATCTTGCTACTGTTGGACTTATCGGTAATTTTTTAACCAGTACACTTACAATTCAAAGTAGTATATTTATAATAATAGTGGTAATATTGATAATGACAATTGGATTCTATACAATACCACCAAAATAAAATGGGGGGGCACAGTGATAGGCGGTTACATAATATTGATTGGATTATTATTATTAGGTATATGGGCATTCATTCTTTCTTATAAGGAAGACCATCCTAAAAATACTTCTAAAGAAAGAAAATGACATTTTAAACAATTATTTTTTGCCTGTTCCTAAAACTTCTTTTGGTTCCAGCCATGTCCGGGCTAAAATTACAGATTACATTCCTTGCAGATAAGAGGTTAAATTAATATTTTTATTAGATATGTTTAATTTTTTTCTTATATTTTTGCGGTGCATTTCAACTGTCTGGAGTGATATATTCAGAAAATCGCAGATTTCTTTATTGTTAAAATTTTTTCTTATCATATTGCAAATTTCAATTTCCCTGGGTGTCAGGCTGAAACTTTTTTGTGTTATTTTAGAACCAAACGAAGATGTTAACTCTTCCAGATAACGATGAAGCACGTCAACGTGCTTTGAAGACACGCCTTTTGTTTTCAGCCTTTCTAAAACCGGCAATATTGTTTCACTCACGTTGATTGAAATATTTTCCTTTAACTTATTTTTTGTCCTATCAACATGTTCTATCACCTCCTTAAGGGCTAAATTTTTTTGTTCTAAAGCCAATTTTTGGTTTTCCAGTTTTTCTTTAGACTCTTTCAGGGACGATATTTCAATGCGTTTCCATTCGCCGTCTTCTTTAATAATGATAATTTGATGATTTGAAACCACATCTATAATTTCTCCATGTCCGCATTTATCAAGAGAATACGTACAAATAGCAATAATCATAGATTCATCAATTACCTTATTTACCTTTTTTTCATAATTGATAAAATCAGGCCAGTCGTTTTTCTCCAGCCAAAACGTATCCTCGCTGGCGCGAATACCGTCAAAGCCTTTCTCTACAGCCTGTTGTTCTTTTTCCGCCCAGTTTTTTAATACCATATCCATACTGAATCTTCCTGATCCGGCATACCACTCGACAGCATCAATTATCTCGATCTGTCCTTTTCTCAAATAGTCATCTAAATTCACTACTTCTTTCCGCATGGCTTCTTTTGCTTCTTCAATTCTTAAAGGTTCGGAAACAATCCATATACAGAATTCATTATTTTCCAATCCCGCTTTATAATAAGGAACCAGAATATCAATTAAATCTTCCCTTGTCCGGTAAAATTGGCAAATATGTGTTCCCCACGGGATATCTCCAATAATATTAATTCCGCTTTTTCTATTTTTATTTTTCATTTAAGTATTACTTAATTTTTGTTAAGTATAAATTAAACTTACAAACAAAAAATTTAGAGGCTATTTTCTTTTTCCACTAATAAAACGTGTTATTTTTTCCCGGTCATCATCTTTAATTCTCAAAAATTCTATTCCCACTTTATATCTGTTTTCTCCCTCTTCAAAATTATCTTTTTCTATTTGTTTTATCCATGCGGTCCTCGCAAAAACCGGAATAAAAAAAAGCATTTTCTTATCAAAGGAAATGGGCTGATAGATATAAACTTCCAACTTGCTCCTGAGAGGAATTTCTTTTTCAAACTCAAACATTAATCCATTAGAGCTTATATCTCCAGTAATTGCTTTAAATTCTGTGTGTGTGGGTGTGGGATTTGAGTTTAAACGGCCGCATATAAAAATATTCTCTTTTAAACGTAACGACTCCCTTTTTTTGATGGGAACGGATTTCTTTTGTTCTGCTTTTCTTTCCATAAATAGACTCCTAATCAGGTTAAAGCAAAGATAATCCAGAAAAGTTTAGCCTCTTTTTTGCCGATGTTTATTGCCTTTCTAACCTTTTGTGCATAGGCGCAATAGAAACTATCACCTGTTCTAAAAATAAATTTTTCATCCTGGCAAATAAATTCTATCCGGCCGTTAAGGATCATCCCGAATTTCTCCCCTTCAGGATAAACCAATTCTTTTTGAAGTTCAGCGCCTGCTCCCAGGGTAAAAATATGAGGCTGCATTTTTATGTTCAAAAAATTTGGTGCCAGTGATTCACAAATTATCTTATTCTTTTCAACAACCGGTATTTTATGAGAACCTTTTTTAATAAAAATCAATCCTCTTGTTTCCATTCCTTCAAACAAACAAGATACCTTCGTATTCAAAGCCTCCGCGACTTTCTCCAGGGAACTAACCGAAGGTGAGGCCAAATCCCTCTCAACTTGTGAAAGAAAACTCGTAGTTAACCCTGTCCTTTGCGCCAAATCATTCAAGGTTAATCTTTCTCTTGCCCGAAATTCCCTTAAAACCTTTCCTATCTTCATCCCGCCTTTATCCTTCGCATTTTTATTCGTTAAAAAATATTGGTATTATATCTATATTTCTTCCAGTTGTCACCTATCATTTCTGACAGGTAGATTTTTAATAAAATAACCGGTTCAATTTACAATTAAACCGCTTCTGTTTCATATTATCACTTATTCTTTGTTGTGTCTACTTTTTTTGGAAATAAATATAAAATGAGGGCGAGGAAACCTCGCCTCTATTAAAAATTACACCATAAACCTTGACAAAAACCAAAATTTTGATAGAATACATGAAATCACAACTTGGCAAGTAATAAACCGAAGCTAAGTTGTAGATTGAATTTACCCCGCACCAAAACCTTCTGTCTGCTGTAAGGGAAATGTTTTGTAGAAGTGTTGAAATTATAGTGCAAGAGTTAACTTTCTACTAATAGGCGGTTTGGTGCGGGATTCAATTCGCAGACGGACTTTGTCCTATGATTTATAAAGCCAGTAAACTTTATAAATCATCTACTCATTGAAGGAGGAAAAATGGAAATAAAAGCTAACGATGTCAATGAATTAAGGAAAAAAACAGGCGCGGGTATGATGCTCTGTAAAAAAGCGCTTGAAGAAGCAAACGGCTCACTTGAAAAGGCGGTTGAGATATTAAGAAAAAAAGGTGTTGATACAGCGATGAAAAAAGAAGGAAGAATTACCAAAGACGGCACTATTATTTCTTATATTCACCCGGGCGGGAAACTGGGGGTCCTGCTTGAAATAAACTGTGAAACGGATTTTGTGGCAAAAACCGATGATTTCCAGTCGTTCGCGAAGGACATCGCCATGCATATCGCGGCTTCTAATCCTTTATATGTCCGAAGAGAAGATATCCCGGCTGAAATACTTGAAAAAGAAAAAGAGATTTATACATACCAGTTAAAGGAGCAAAAGAAACCTGATAATATTATTGAAAAAATTCTACCCGGGAAAATAGATAAATACTGCGCTGAAATATGCCTCATGGAACAGCCTTTTGTAAAAACCCCGGAGATTTCTATCAAAAATCTTTTAACCGAACGGATTGCGAAACTGGGAGAAAATATCGTTATCCGGAGATTTGTCCGTTTCAGGCTGGGAGAATAAGAAAGCATAGGGCATGGCGCAAAGAGCATAGAGTACGGAAGATCGGGAGTGCGGAAGGAAGAAGATAAATAAAAAGACACAAAGAAAGAGGAAACTTAAATTTGGAGTTAACAGATGCCTAATACCATTAAACCTATATATAAAAGGATCCTTCTTAAATTAAGCGGCGAATCCTTGTGCCCTTCGCAGGGAAGCGGGATAGACTTTGAAATAATTGAAAAAGTAGCCCAAATGATAAAAGGGGTCAAGGAATTAAAGGTGGAAATTGCCATTGTCATAGGCGGGGGGAATATTTTCCGGGGTATGCCCGCAACGAAAAACGGGATGGACAGGACATCCGCCGACTACATGGGAATGCTGGCCACGGTAATCAACGCATTGGCGCTTCAAAGCGCGCTGGAAAATATAGGGACATTCACCCGTGTAATGACAGCGATTGAAATGCCCCGGATCGCGGAACCTTATATACGCCGGCGGGCCATAAGGCACCTTGAAAAAGGACGTATTGTGATATTCGCGGGCGGAACAGGCAACCCCTATTTTACAACAGATACTACCGCGGCGCTTCGCGCGGCAGAAACATGCGCGGACGTAATACTTAAAGCCACAAAGGTTGACGGGGTTTACACTGACGACCCTAAAATAAACCCGAACGCTGAAAAATATGATGAATTATCATATATCGATGTCATTAAGAAAAGGTTAAAAGTCATGGACAGCACGGCAATAACCCTTTGCATGGATAATAAAATCCCCATAAATGTTTTTAATATGAATGAAAAAGATGTAATCAAAAGAATAATACAGGGGGAAAAGGTGGGAACAACAGTAAAGTAAATGAGACTACAATTTAACAAATTAATATGCGTTTAAATTGTATAGTCGAATTTACCCCGCACCAAAACCTTCTATTTGGTGAGAGGAAAATATTTGGTAGAAGTGTTGAAATTATAGTATAAAGGTTTATTTAATACTAACAGGCGGTTTGGTGCGGGGTTCAATTCGCACTATCATTTCTGTTCGCACTTCGTGCTTCATAAACGATGTGCTCATTGAAGGAGAGATATCATGGAGGAGAAAAAAATTTACCAGAACATGGAAGACCACATGAATAAGACCATCGAAACATTGCGAAGGGATCTTGCGTCAATAAGGACCGGACGCGCATCGACCGCGCTTCTCGATGGAATAATGGTAAACTATTATGAAACTCCCACCCCTTTAAAACAAATTGCGTCCATAAGTATTCCTGAATCAAGACAGATTCTCATACAGGTCTGGGACAAAACGGCAATCCCGGAAATTGAGAAAGCAATAAATAAATCCGACATTGGAATTAATCCGGTCGTTGACGGTCAAAATATCAGGTTAAATCTTCCCCCATTGACAGAAGAGCGGAGAAAGGACCTTGTCAAACATGTAAAAAAAATGTCTGAGGACTGTAAAGTAGCCATCCGGAATATCCGCAGGGACGCTAATGAAAAAATTAAGCACGCGGAAAAAAACCATGAAATCTCTGAAGATGATTCAAAACGGGACCAGGACAGAATACAAAAAACAACTGATAACTTTATTTCAAAAATCGACCAGCTCCTGCAAATCAAAGAAAAAGAAATAATGGAATTCTAAAAAAACCCTGAAGAACCCAGCCCTTCCTGAGGATAACAAGGAAGGTGGGAACAAAAATCAGTTTAGATAATAACTACAAAAGGAAGGGCGGGGTGAAAGAAGAAAATTTATTAAAACTTATTAACCCGGGGAAAATGCCCCGGCATATTGCCATCATTATGGATGGCAACGGACGATGGGCCAGGCAAAAAGGCCTGCCCCGCGTCATAGGGCACAAGGCAGGGATCGAGGCCATTAAAGACATAATAAAATTGTCTTCCGACCTTGGCATACAGGTTTTGACCCTTTACGCCTTCTCCGTCGAAAACTGGCACAGGCCGAAAAACGAGGTCAACTCTTTGATGAAACTGCTAAAAACTTTTTTAAGAAATGAAATCAAAGAACTCCATAAAAAAAATGTCCGAATAATGACTATCGGACGGATACAGGAATTGCCGCTGTTCGCCCAGCAGGAAATATACAGCGCCATTGAAAAAACAAAAAACAACACGGGCCTGGTTTTGAATCTCGCTCTTAATTACAGCGGGCGGGTGGACATATTGGAAGCTGTAAGAAAAATTATCGAAAAAAATGAGTCCCCTGGCTTTAACTTGAAAGAATTTGACGAAGAAAGTTTTAATGGTTTTCTTTATACTTCCGGCCTTCCGGAACCAGACCTTTTAATCCGGACAAGCGGTGAATACAGGATAAGCAATTTCATGCTCTGGCAGATCGCATATACGGAAATCTGGATAACAGATGTTCTCTGGCCTGATTTCAGGGGAATTCATTTACTTGAAGCAATTCTTGATTATCAAAAAAGGAAACGCCGTTTTGGGAAAATACACGAGGGAGAAAAATGCTTAGAGAGCGTGTAATTACAGGGATAATCGCCATCCCCGTCCTTACATCTGTAATTTTTTACAGCCCGGCGTTACTTGCGATTTTCACATGCGCGGTCATAACAATTGCCATGAAAGAATATTACAACATGGAAAAACTGCCTTTAAAAATTGATTTTAAAATTTTTGCCGGTTTTTCATTTATCTTGTGTTATTTTGCGTTAAAAAATAACTTTCTGTTTTTCAATATTTTTTTTATAGTGCTTCTCGCGTCATCAGGAATAATCCGGGTTTTACACCGTGAAAAAACAAACAATAATTATTTTTTATTGACAAGCTTCGGGAATATATATATAACTTATTTTTTCGCGCATCTTCTTTTTTTAAGAAATATCCCGGGACTTGGGGCCAAATATGTGTTTTTCATCTTCCTGCTTGTTTGGATAACGGATACCGCCGCGTATTTTATAGGTGTAAATTACGGAAAACATAAACTGGCCCCGGCCATAAGCCCGAATAAAACAATAGAAGGGGCTGTCGCGGGAATTACCGGCGCCGTGTTAATAACTTTATTGGCCCGGCCCGCATTTGTCCCTGCATTCACAATAATCCAATGTTTTATCATTGGAATTATTTTCAGCGTAATAGCGCAAATGGGCGACCTCTTTGAATCCGCCCTGAAACGAAAAGCCGGCATAAAAGACTCGGGCAATTTAATACCGGGGCATGGAGGTGTTCTGGACAGGTTTGACAGCTTGTTTTTCACTATACCCGGATTTTATTATTATGTAAAACTGGTGCTGGAGAGATAAAGAATTAAATTTTCAATTGAGCATTGATAATTAACAATTGACAATTCATAAATATAATTTCCAATTGTCAATAGCTAATTGTTAATTGTAAATGAAAGATACAGGTAAATAAATGAAACATATCACAATACTGGGTTCAACCGGTTCGATAGGCACATCGACATTAGACGTTATTGAAAATGCCCCTGATGATTTTAAGGTAGCGGGGCTCACAGCTAATACAAATGCCGAGCTTCTGATCCGGCAGGCAATGAAATTCAGGCCTGAAATTGTCGCCGTCATGGATAATGAAAAAGCTGAATTTGTGTCATCCGTGTTAAAAGGCCAAAAAACAGAAGTAGTTAAAGGGATTGAAGGATTAATAAAAGTCGCTTCCTTCGAAAAAGCAAATCTTGTTGTTTCGGGAATAGTGGGGGCCGCGGGGTTAATTCCCACTGTATCAGCGATTGAAGCGGGCAAAGACATAGCTTTGGCCAATAAAGAAACGCTTGTCATGGCCGGCAGCCTGATTTTAAACAAGGCTGAAAAGAAAAATGTCAAACTAATCCCGATTGACAGTGAACATAACGCTATATTTCAATGCATGGAAAATGTCAATAAAAAATACATCAAAAATATAATCCTAACTGCTTCCGGCGGGCCGTTCCTGGACCTCGATAAAAAAAAGCTGAAAGATGTGTCCCCGAAAGAAACTATAAATCACCCGCGGTGGAAAATGGGGGCAAAAATTTCGGTTGACTCCGCGACATTAATGAACAAAGGATTTGAAGTTATAGAAGCAAAATATCTTTTTAACTTAAATTTTGATAAAATAAAGGTATTGATTCATCCTGAAAGCATAGTCCATGGAGTAGTTGAATTAATCGATGGAAATTTTATGGCGGTTTTAAGCAAAACGGATATGCGTATCCCGATACAATACGCTTTAACTTATCCTGAAAGGAAAAAAGGACATTTTCCGCCGTTCAATATAAATTCAGTTAAAAATTTGTCTTTCCGGGAACCGGACATGGAAAAATTCCCTTGTCTCTCTTATGCTTATAAGGCGGGGTTAACAGGAGGAACAATGCCCGCAGTTTTAAACGCGGCCAATGAAACCGCCGTTAATTATTTTTTAAAAAATAAAATAAAGTTTACTGACATCAGCAGGATAATAAAAATAGTAACTGAAAAACATGATACTGTTTCCAATCCTGACCTGGAAGAAATATTAAATGCTGATTCATGGGCTAGAAAGGAATCTGAAAAATTATGCTTTTAACTCTAATCTCTACAATATTCGTACTTGGGATTCTTGTATTAATACATGAACTCGGGCATTTTATCACGGCTAAAAAGCTAAATGTGAAAGTCGACATTTTCTCTATCGGCATGGGCCCTAAAGTTTTCGGGGTTACCCGCGGCGAAACCGAATACAGGATTTCCGCTGTTCCAATCGGGGGTTATGTAAAAATGGCCGGCGAGGATGTTGAGGAAATGCTGAAAGAAAATCCGGACCCGGAAATTAAAAATGACGACCCCAGGAACTTCAACAATCAGACAAAAATAAAACGTTCATTAATTATTATAGCGGGTTCTATCGCAAATATTTTTTTAGGAACTGTTATTTTTTTGCTCATATTTATTACAGGGGTCCCCACTCTTACAACTAAAATAGGCACTGTTATGGAAAACAGCCCCGCGGAACGCGCGGGAATAAAACCAAACGACAGAATAACCGCCATAGACAAAAAACCTTTGTGGAAATGGGATGAAATGACAAAAATTATCCAAGAAAGCGCGGGCAAACCCCTCATGCTTACAATTGAAAGAGACACTGTTAATATTGAATTGGAAATTACCCCTGAAACACAGGGAAAAACCAATATTGGTATAATTGGAATCAGTTCATCCTATGATTTTGTCAAGGAAAGATACGGGCTCATGACAGCGGCCGCCAAGGCGTTGGAGCAGACATGGGTAATCGGGACAAGCATAATAAAAGGCATTTACCTTATGATCGCGGGAAAAATAAAAGCAGAAGTTGCCGGGCCTCTCGGCATTATTAAAATAACCGGTGAACAGGCGAAACAGGGATTTATTAACCTCCTGTTTTTTACCGCATTATTGGGTATTAATCTTGGAATAATTAACCTCTTCCCGGTACCTCCGCTGGACGGCGGGGTTATTTTATTCCTGCTTATTGAAAAAATAAAAGGAAGCCCCGTTAAGCTGAAACACCAGCTGATTGCCCAGCAAGTCGGCTGGGCCCTTTTGCTTTTTCTTCTCTTCTTCGCTTCTTATAACGATATTATAAAATTTTATTTGCCTTCAATTAAATCTTTGCCTTTTTGGGGGAAATAATAAAATGTTTTTTGAACAATTTTACGCGTTAATAGCCAGGGCCGCCCTGATAATGCTTGTTTTTTACGCCGTCAGCCAGGTTGAGTTTTTCAGGCAGATTTTCTATCCAAAAATCACCTGGCAAAAACGAAGTTTGGTTTATTTTTGTTTTATACTATTTATAACTTTTTCTTCATTCGGCCGCAAACCGGAAGATATTATTAATGAAGTTAAATTACAACTCCTTCCGTTCGGCCTTTCCCTTTTCATCGGTCTCATAATTATAAACGAAATACTGAGCAATATTGAAATTTCCTATGAACACCAGGAAGCCATCCAATCCCACAGGACACTGGAAATCGCGGGGCAGACACTGCCGTTCCTGAGGCTTGGATTAAACCAGGAAACAGCCAAAAAAACAGCGAAAATAATTCTGCAAATCACAGATGTTTCCGCTGTGGCGATAACCGATTGTAAAAAAATTTTAGCGTATGAAGGGACCGGCGCGGACCACCACCATGTCGGTGAATCCATTTTAACCAAGGCCACCCGCGAAGTAATCGATACGGGAGAAATAAAAGTAATAGGCAATAAACAGGAAATCGGATGCCCGATTGAAAACTGCCCCCTGTCAGGCGCTGTAATCGCACCCTTAAAAAGCAACACTGAAGTTATCGGGACTTTAAAAATTTATCAAACAGACCTGTCAAGGATCACGCCGAGTAAAATCAACCTGGCTATACATCTCGCCCAGCTTTTGAGCATACAGACGGAACTCGCGGAACTTGAAATTCTAAACCAGTTAAAAACCGAGGCTGAATTAAAAGCGCTCAGGGCGCAGATTAACCCTCATTTTCTTTTTAACACATTAAACACAATAGCAAGTTTCTACAGGACTAAACCGGAAGAGGCGAGAACGCTTTTAATTAAATTCTCCCAGTTTTTCAGAAAAAGCCTTAAACAGCATGAAAATTTTATTTCACTTGAAGAAGAATTGGAATACATCGATGATTATTTATCATTTGAAAAGGCGCGATTCGGCAAATCGCTCGTGATTGAAAAAAAAATTGACCCGGACACACTGCCTTATAAGGTCCCTGTCCTTATTTTACAGCCTTTAATCGAAAATTCGCTGAAACACGGGTTTGACTATAGAGATATTGAAAAAAAACCCGATAAGAATATAATAAGTATCACCACGCAAAGGGGAAACAGTGAAATAAAAATTACTATCCAGGACGACGGTGTCGGGATGCCGGAAAAAGATAAACTTAATACCTTTGATCCCAGCCGCGGAACGGGTTTAGGGATAAATAACGTATATGAAAGATTGAAAACAATTTATGGAAACGAATATGAACCAAGGATTGAAAGCGCAGTCGACAAGGGGACAAAGATTATTCTCAGGATACCGATTAAATAGGAAAAAATATGGATATAAGAGCGTTAATCGTTGATGATGAGAAACCGGCAAGGGATGAATTGCATTTCATTCTTGAACGAATACCCGAAATAGGGGAAATCTCCGAAGCCAACAATGCCAGTGAAACACTTGAATTGCTTAAAAAGAACGACTATGACATATTGTTTCTTGATATTCATATGCCCGGGATTAACGGCATTGATGCCGCCAAAAAAATAAGCAAAATCGCTGATTACACACCCCTGATAATATTCGTCACGGCATATGACGAACATGCTATTCCCGCCTATGAGGTTGATGCGATAGACTACATTTTAAAACCATTTGATGAAAAAAGAATCAAGCAGGCCATAGATAAAATAAAACGTATTTATCACGGTGAAATTGTCAAGAAATTTTCCCTGCAATCCAGGGCCCAGCCCGAACAGCAGAAATTTGGAAGGCTTCTCGCGCATAAAGGGAAAAAACTTGCCATATTAAAAATAGAAGACATAAAATACGCGTTTGTCAAGGACGGACTGGTATTTATAAAAGCGGGCCCGGATAAATATACGACAAACCTCAACCTGAGCCAGTTGGAAGAACGGTTGACACCGTATTTTTTCTTCAGGGCCAACAGGACATACCTTGTTAACCTCAACTATGTAAAAGAAATAGTGCCGTTTTTCGGCAGCACTTATATTTTACAAATAAATGACAATGAACAAAATGAAATTCCGGTCAGCCGCATCCAGACAAGAAAACTGAAGGAAATTTTTAAACTTTAAACCATTTCCCCCGGATTTCTTTCTATTTTATAAATCTATTTTTCCTGTCATAGTTGCCATATCGATAATGGGAATTTCTATGTCTTTAGCCTTATCAGGTAAAAGCTTTTTTACAAAGTCCGGGGAGGCGGTGCGGTACTTTAAAACAACTTCAATTTCAAGCGGGAAAACTGTATTCTCAGGAACCACAAAACTGTAATTTTCTATAACAGAACCCCTGGGAGGAATTCTATGGTCGTAAAGAATTTTATCCGCGATCGCGAAATTCATTACAGGCTCTCCGTTTTTATACGCTTTTTACTTTATCAATTCCAGGGTATCGATTCAATTGTCCGCTTCTACTTTATATTGACTTTTTTCCGTCTTTTACAACTATTAATCATGCTTATCTGAAAGATATTGAATGGTTATGTTTTTTTCTCTTTACTATCTTCTCTGCTTCAATCCAGTCATTCATTTCACTGCCGTTTATGTAGTTTCTTTTTTCATAAAGACGATAGGCGACCTCCCTGATCTTTTGATTTAATTCTTCAGGAGTCAGGTCCTTCTCTCCAGAATTATATTTTTTTGCCATAATAACGCACCTCCTTTTCCTTAATTCTGATTATTAATTAAATAAAATATTACAAGGAAAATTAATTAATATCTATTGGCTGAATCTGCTTTTTATTGACTTTTTCCCGTAATGCAAAATTTGAAATTTTAGTTGACACCTGCCTGTTCTTTTGAGAAAATGAAATTTAGTTAAATTACAGGAAAAACAGGATTACTATGTCTATCAGGTCAAAACTTATTATCACATTTGTGGTTGTCGCGTCCGTTCCCCTGCTATTTATCAGCGTCCTGACCTTCAATAATTATAAAAATTCGCTGGAGGCCAACAGGTTAATCCAGCTGGAAGATATTGTCGCCTTCAAAACGGATAAAATCGAAACATATTTTGGAAGGCTGAAGTCGGAAATGGAAATAGCGCAGAGCTTTTACAACATCAGGAAAAACATTCCTGTTCTTTCCCGGTTTTATGACAATCCGTCCGCTCCCGAGCCAATCTCCGCGAAAAAAACGCTGGATGAACAATTAAGGCATATACAATCAATTTTACGCCTTTTTGATATTATGCTGATCGATAATGAAGGCAGGATTATATACACAAGCAGTATTAAACACCACGCAAAAGAAATTTCAGAACCATTTTCCGTCAATTATGAAAAAGCTTTCACAGAGGGAAAAAATAAAATTTATTTTTCAGACATGTTTTTAAGCAAAACGGAAAGCGGAAAACCGGCGATGCTTGTCACCGCCCCCGCCCGGGACCTTGACGGCGGCTTTGCCGGGGTCATCGCTTTTGAAGTGGACATGGCTCCCATGTATGAAATAATCCGGGACGTGACAGGGCTGGGTAACACAGGCGAGACTTTAATCGGGAAGAAAATAAATAATCATGTGGTATTTTTAAACCCTTTACGGCATGACATGCAAGCGGCCATTACAAGACAGATCCGGGTGGGAGAAGCGCTCGGCGGACCCATCCAGGAAGCGGTCAAGGGAAAATTCGGTTCAGGCCGGTTAATCGATTACCGCGGTAAAAAAGTCATCGCGGCGTGGAGGCATATTCCGGCCCTTGACTGGGGAATAGTGTCAAAAATCGATGCCGATGAAGCGTTCGCGGACGCCGTAAATCTACGAAACACCACAATAGTAATTCTCGCCATAATCTTTGTTTTAGGCGTTGTTATGGCGTTTCCCATTGCCCGCTCCATATCAGGACCTATAAAAAGGCTGTCCATAGGTGCTGAGATAATCGGAGGAGGAAACTTAGATTATAAAGTTTCTGATAATTCGAAAGATGAAATCGGCCAGCTTTCGAGGGCATTTGATAAGATGACCAGCGATTTAAAAAAAACAATCGCCTCGCGCGATGAACTGGACAGGGAAATCGCCACGCGTAAAAAGCTGGAAGAGTCATTGAAACTCGCGGCGCTTAAATATTCAACTATCCTTCAGACTTCACAATCGGGGTATGTGCTGAGCGATATGGAAGGAAAAATCCTGGAGGTCAATGACGCGTATTGCCTGATGACAGGATACAGTAAAGATGAACTTCTTAAAATGCGTATAAAGGATTTTGAAGCGAACGAAAAACCCGAAGAGGTCCTCGCGCAGATAAATTCAGTCCGTGAAAAAGGCCATCTTCGTTTTGAACGCAGGAACCGCCGCAAGGACGGCACATTCTTTGAAATTGAAATCAGCACCACTTACCTGAATGTTGAAGGCGGACTGATGGTTGCTTTTATACAAGACATCACCGAGCGTAAAAAAGCGGAACAGTTGCTGCGAAATAGCCAAATTGAAACCGCGCGTAACCAGGCAATACGAACTGAACGTCAACGGTTATATAATGTACTTGAGACGTTACCGATTTATGTTGTTCTTCTTACAAAAGATTATCATGTGCCTTTCGCGAACAGGTTTTTCCGCGAGCGGTTTGGAGAATCGCGCGGGAAGCGCTGTTTTGAATACCTTTTTAACCGGTCTGAAGCCTGTGAAATTTGTGAAACTTATTCAGTCCTTAAAACCAATGCCCCCCATCACTGGGAATGGACAGGGCCTGATAACCGCAATTATGATATTTATGATTACCCTTTTACAGACTCAGATGGTTCCACTCTTATCCTGGAAATGGGTATAGACATTACCGATATAAAAAAGGCGCAGGAGGCGCTTAAAAAAATCAACGAGACCCTGGAACAGCGCGTGAAAGAGCGTGCCGCGGCGCTTCTCGAAAGCGAAAAAAGGTTAAACAGGGCGCAGGAAATATCACATCTCGGCGGCTGGGAACTGGACATCGTAAACAACCGGCTCTCATGGTCGGATGAAGTATATAGAATCTTCGGCTTTAAGCCCCGGGAATTCGCGGCAACTTACGAGGCTTTTCTTGACGCGGTCCATCCCGCCGACCGCGCCGCGGTTGATGCCGCGTATTCCGGTTCCATTCGCGAAGGAAGGGACACTTATGAAATTGAGCACAGGATTGTAAAAAAATCAAACGGGGAAATCCGCTTCGTCCATGAAAAGTGCGAACATATCAGGGACGCGTCCGGGAAAATTATCCGGTCGGTGGGAATGGTGCACGATATTACAGAAAGAAAAAAATCGGAAGACGCGCTTAAACGCGCTAATGAAAACCTTGAGCAATTCGCCTATGTCGCCTCCCACGACCTGCAGGAACCGCTGAGAACAATGTCGAGTTATTCCCAACTGTTATCGCAGAGGTATAAAACAAAACTTGATTCGGACGCGGATGATTTTATCAACTTTATAACGGACGCCGCGGGCCGCATGCAAAAACTTATTGTGGACCTTCTTGCTTACTCCCGTATAGGCCGGGTTGACACGCTGAAAGAGGATGTTGACTGCAATTCTGTTCTCGGCAAAGTCGTCACGATTTTAAGCTCTGTCATAGAGGAAACAGGAACTGTTATAACCAATGACCCGCTGCCTGTATCAGTATGCAGTGAAAGTAATTTTATACAACTTTTTCAGAACCTTATTTCGAACGCCATAAAGTTTCGGGGAAAAAATGCGCCTCATATACATATCAGCGCTAAAAAACACGTAAATGAATGGCTGTTTTCAGTCAGGGATAACGGCATAGGAATCGATGAGAAATACAGGGATAAAATATTTTTAATATTTCAGCGCCTCCACGGCAGGGACAAATACCCTGGAACAGGCATAGGCCTTTCAATTTGCAAAAAAATTGTGGAGACGCACGGCGGCCGTATCTGGGTGGAATCACAGGTTGGAAAAGGTTCAACATTTTATTTTACGATACCGGCAAATAAACAAGAAACCGTTTAAACCGTTCAAACGGTTCAAGCGGTTTAAACAGTTAAATATAAGGAGGCAGTAAACAATGAACGAAAATCATGTTAATCCGATAGAAATTCTTCTCGTGGAAGACAACCCGGCTGATGTGAGGCTTACGATTGAGACATTAAAAGAAGAGAAAATATGCAACAATGTTCATGTAGTAAGTGACGGCGAAGAAGCGCTTGATTTTCTTCACAGGCGGGGAAAATATTCAAACGCGGTCCGGCCCGACCTTATATTGCTGGACCTGAACCTTCCCAGGATAGACGGCAGGGAAGTCCTCAGGGAAATAAAGGAAAGCGATAAACTGAAAATGATCCCCGTGGTCGTCCTTACGGTATCCAAGGCGGAAGAGGATATAATAAAGTCATATAAGCTTCACGCCAACTGTTATATCACAAAACCAATTGACCTTGCGCAATTCGTGAAAGTGGCAAAGGCTGTCCAGGATTTCTGGCTGACGATAGTGAAACTCCCGCCGAAGGAGTAGAATAAAAATAATTGATAATTAACAATTGATAATTTGATTCTATAATAAAACATATGGCAAAAGATACCATTAATTTGCTCGTTATCGAAGATAACCCGGCGGACATCAGGATGGTCATGGAAATACTCAAAGGGTGCGTAACCCCGTATTTTAAAATCACCCACGCGGGGGACCTGGCCGGCGGTATTTTAAAGCTCAGGGAAGGACATTTCGACACTGTGTTGCTGGATATAAACCTGCCTGACAACCGCAGTCTGGAAGGCCTGATAGAAATTGTAAAACTGATGCCGGGAATCCCGGTCATTGTCCTGACAGGCGCCGATGACGAAAACCTGGCGATAGAGTCCTTAAAAGGCAAGGCGGCTGATTACCTCGTGAAGGGCAAAATAAACACGGAAATTCTCACCCGCAGTATACGCTACGCGATTGAACGCAAGCATAACGAAGAAATGCTTGTCAAACAACGTGAAGAACTCCAGATTATTCTTGATTCCGTCCCGTCATGGATATTTTATAAAGATAAACAAAACCGTCTGCTGCGTGTAAATAAAGCCTTCAGCAAAATGATAGGCATATCCAGAAAGGCGCTGGAAGGCAAATCCCTGTTTGACATTTACACGCATGAACAGGCCGAAACCTTCTGGAAGGAAGATTTAGAAGTAATAAAATCAGGCAAACCGAAGATGGATATCACGGAAGTCATGGTGATTAACAATAAGACGCGTTTCATTCAAACAGACAAGATTCCTTACTGTGATTCTAACGGCAATATTATAGGGGTGATAAGTTTCTCGGTAGATATCACCGAACGCAAACAAGCGGAAGAAATTTTAAAACGAGACAAAGAAACTTTTGAAAAAATGGTCAAAGAAAGGTCACAGGAATTAATGAAAACACAGATAGAGCTTGAAAAAACAAAGAGGCTTTCAGATATAGGCGCTCTCGCCGCGACAGTCGCCCATGAACTTAGGAACCCTTTGAATACCATACAGATGGCAACCTATAATATCAAAAGAAAAATTCAGGACCCTTCTGTTGAACGCTCCTTAAATAATATACAAAATAAGATAATAGAAAGCGAACAAATAATAAACAACCTGCTTTTTTATTCAAAAATCAGGCCGCCGAATTATGAAAACCTGCATTTTCACGAGGTCCTTGGCGAATGTGTAAGGAACTTTAAAAAAGAAACCAGTAAAAAAGTCTTGATAAAAAAGGAGTTTGATTCGATAAAAAATATTTTTATTGAATCCGACCCTTTCCAGATAAAAGAAGTATTTATTAATTTATTGAACAATGCGTATGACGCAGTTTCGCACCCCGGCGGCCTGATAGAAATAAAAGCTTATGATAATAACGAATCCCTGGAAATACGTATCAAAGACAACGGGGTAGGAATAAGCAAAGAAAATTTAGGCAAAATATTCGAGCCGTTTTTCTCAACCAAATCCAAAGGGACAGGGCTTGGACTGGCCGTTTGCTGCCAGATAATAAACCTTCACTCGGGCACGATAAATATCGAAAGTGAACCGGACAGGGGGACAGAAGTCTCGGTCATTTTGCCAAAAAGACAGAAACCCGCTCCATCACTTTGATGTTTAGAAGCGGCGTCTCCCTTGTCATAAAAATCTACACCCTTGTCCTTGCTTTTCTGAACAGATTAAGAGTCTCTAAGGTTTTGTGATCGTCCAATTATGCGAATGGCCGCTGTCAACTGATGAAACCACGGTTACTGTCGAACCGGCGTTAATCGCTGTAAGCTGCTGCTGGCTCAGAAATATAGTGTGCGTGTGGCCTGATGAAGAACTGGTATATGTCACGCCGGCGGCGGGCGGATTTGTAATATCCGCGTATAAAATCCTGACAAAATGAGAATGCCCGGTATCCACGGAAGAAACCGGACTGAACCCCGACTCATCCGCCGGCGGGGTCGAATTTGAGCCGTATTCATCTTTCCCGCATCCTATTATTTTCATAAACACCGGCACCCCGATAAAAGCGGTTACCATTACTTTCAGAAAATCCCTGCGGTTTATTTTAATGTTTTCTTTTGAGTAACCCATTTTTTCTCCTTGCTTTTATGATTCATCGTTATGTTCCTCCGAATGACAAAGGGTCCCGTTATAACAGCCCGGCGGGGTCCCGTCATGCGCGGGTATGTCCGGTTTATGGGAAGAGTTTGCTCCATCGGCGTGACAGGCCAAACAAACAACCATATTGGCCGTGTCTGTGTTCACATGCGTCCTCCTGTCATTCTTCCATGGTTTTTTAGGGTGAGGCGCGCTGACACCGTGACAGGTAAAACAAGACCTTTGAGCTATTCCGCCTGAAAAATCAGTGCCGTGGCACATCTTACACCGTTCAAAACCTGTCCTGCTCCCGGGATCCACACCGGGAGCGGACTTGGCCGACGCGCCGTGGTTCGCTGGGCTTCGCCATCCTTCCTGGTGCCTTGACGGGGGGCCCTTCGGATGGCACGTTACCTCTCCTGAAGCCGCTGAAAAACAACCGATACCCGATGTCCCGCCCTTCAGGTCGCTTCCATGACACCCGGTACAGATGATTTTATTTCCAAGATAATTGATTCTATGGTCAACAACCCAATTCCCGTAATGCGTTCCCGTGGACGGATTAAGAACAGAATCCATGTTTCTGTTACTGCATGATATAAGAAATAAAAAAATCATGGAAACGGCCGGGAAACAGATTTTTATGATACCGGATTTTTCCCGTTTTATATTATGTTTCATTTGTGGCATAATTTACATCTTTCGTTATTCTGGCGCCCGTGGCATTTCACGCAGGAAACAGGATTTATACGCCCCTCGATTTTATGCTGTGTCAGGTAATCGCCGCGGTGAGGGAAAAACCTTGCCGGTGAATCCTTATGTTTATAGGCCGCGTTTATTTCCTCCTTGTGGGCGTGGCAGTCCGAACAAAACGATTCTTTATGGCACATGCCGCAGACAAGCACGTTCCGTCTCGCGTAAATTTTATGCCTTGTGCTGAAAATCGGTGTATGGTTTAATGTTTTTCTTTCATCATCGTGGCAGTCTCCGCAGACAGGAAGTCCCGTAACTTTTTCAGGATGTTCTTTTACTGTTCTTCCCGAAGCGGCGCACG
Organism: bacterium; assembly: GCA_040754625.1. NCBI lineage: Bacteria > bacterium. The sequence goes on from JBFMCF010000067.1 coordinate 19,739, forward strand.
CAAAAATCCCCGCGATTGCCGTTAAAAAAATAATAAAATAAACCGGTTTAATAAATGCCTTTATCACAATTTTTCCTCTCCTTCTTCAAAATCAAACCCGTAAATAAACTTAAACAACAACCTTATTTCCCGGTTGAATTCGGGATTGTGTGAATATGAAAGATCCGAACTTAAACGGATATTGCTCCTGAGTTTATACCCAAGGGCAATAGTCCCCGAATAAGCGTTTTTGACATCATTGATCCTGTTGTCATAAGAAACATTAAAAAGGTCTATGACGGCGTTTATTTTCGCGAAATTCCTGAAAGCGAATAACCTTGACTCATAATAACTTGTTTCATCGTTCCCGCTGTCCATCCGGTGTATATCCGAACCTATCCCCCACCTGTCAGAAACCGAATATCTGCCTTTTCCGCCGTAATAATCAGCCCTGCCCGAGATTTTATAATCGTAATTTTTATAGCCGGCTGAAATTAAAAAATTCCCTGAAACAGGATATTCAGCTTCCCCTCCCAGAATAAAGACTTTCTCCCCCGGGGTAATAATGCCGGGTTGTAATTTGAAAGCTTCCGACGTCAAAGCCAGAAAATAGTATTCATAATTTATCCACTGGCTGTCCAAAATAACGCGCAATTTGCTGAAAGGCCCAAGTACCGCGTAACAAGCATGTTCCTTCCAGTCCGATTTTTCGAGGTTCATCACCGAACGCCCCGACAGTTCAACTGTTTTTAACAGTAGATACCACACGTCCGCGCATGCCTCGTCGCGCAAATCCGCGCCGTAATCTTTTTCCCGGAGGTATGAAACACCTAAATTGTACAGGCCCCTTGAATCCTTTGAAACCCTGCCGCCAAAAATATAGTTTCCGCTTTCATCAAAATTAGTTTTAGCCTGCCTCCCGCCGTATGCCGAAAGAGAAAAATTATATTTCAGGTTTGAGCGGCCGTAAACACCGTCAACCCTTTCATAAGAAACACCCTCAAAAATAACGAGCCTCCCCACATCGAGCCTTCTGGTCCTTTTTTCATCAGACAGGCTTAGATACCCGTATTGAAGATCGCTTTCAAACCTCTTGTCATTGAAGCTTTTGTCCGCCAGGTCCTGCCTGGCCCATCCCCCGAGATAAAAAGATATATTTTTTTCCGCGATATTATCAATGTTTAAATCGATATATTGATAAACAGGCGCTATCTTCCTGTTTTCCGCGTCCTCCCTTATATCAAGATATGTCCTCGCCCCTCCTTCAAATTCAACAGCGTATGTTTTAAAAGGCGGCGTAATTATAAATATTAAAATCAGCGTGTATTTTAAATATGGATGCATATATTATATTTCTTCCCCCATTTCCTGCACACCCAGGAACATATTCCTCCAGTTTTTTTTCTGCCTGAAAAAATCCATTTTTTTTCTCATTCTGATTTCCTGCCGTTTTTTCATTTTCTTTTCTTCCCTGTCCCGGGAAATCATTTTGTATGTATTCTCGCTCATCTAATGTCCTCCTATAAAACATTGCTTATTTTTCACCCTCGTTCTTTCGGGATACATGACCAAACCGCCTATTGTAGATTCTTTCAACTCTAATACATTAATAAAATTATCTTACACCAAGTCGAAAGGTTTTGGTGCGGGGTAAATTCAGACTACGACTTAGCTTCAATAAATACATTGAATCTAAGTCGTGTCTTCATTTACATCATTTTCTTCTTGATTTCCTTCAGCTTTTCATTTTGTTTTTCATTTAACAGTTTCCTGATTTTTATATTGGTTTCAATACAGCTTAAATCATTCGCGCTTTCCAGCTCGGCTATTCTATTCAATATTTTCTTAACATCTTCGAGGTTAACTTCATCTTTCATAAGCATATCTTTCTTATCAATCCTTAACAAATCTATTTCAGCCTGGTTTTTGATATTATTTTTGCTGCAATCACTGTTCAACGCACGCATTTTACTGACCTGGTCTTCAGTCAATTCCAGTGTTTTCGCGTTTTTTAACACCATCTCTGTTTTTATACAGCTCATGCATTCTTTTTCGTCCATTTGCATCTTCTGCATTTTTTGCATCATAACTTCCTTCCCTATCCCGCAAGGCGACATGCCCCTGTGATATTCGCCCCCGTGAAATCCCCCTTCATGCTCTTTTTCTCCATATTCGCCGTGCCCCATTCCCCGCATCTCATCAGCGAATACCGCCGCGGTAAACAATAAAAATACTGCCGTATAAACGATTTTTTTAAAATTCTTTTCCATATCATCCTCCATAGTTCTTTATTTCCCTCTTTTCAAATACCGCCTAACGGAATAAATTATTCGCTTGCCTAATTGCCAGAGCAATATTTCCTGTTTTATCAAAAACAGGTTTTTTCACAGAGTGGCGAAGCAAATAAACTCCCGTTAGGCGGCACTTTATATAAAATCAAAAAACAGAAAAAACGCTCCCTGTTTTCCGACGTTCTTTTGCGCAAAAAAGAGGGCGCACTGACAGGCACATTTATTTTCCATTTGGAATCTGGATAAATTATATGTAACTGCCAATCCGCTAACGGGCGCGATGCCTCGTTCCCAGCCGATTTTACCCAGCCGGCCTTTTTTTGCATATATTTTGTTACTTAATCGCGAGCCTTAGTCGACAAATCTGAACCATTGCAACTCTCCGCAAATTTATGTTATCCTAAAAGAAGAGAAAGCTCTGAAATATGTTCTTCCTCGTCAATGATAATATGCCTGACTTCATGCTCTAAAGTGGAAAATTCATATTTAAAATTTTCCCTGTTTTCCCGGATCTTTTTATAAATCTGATTATAAAAATCAACCGCCTCCTTTTCATTTTGAAGGTTTATCTCAAGAATTTTCGGTAGCTCCCTGGCCGCTTGTGTTTTTGACATTCCCATGCCCGGCTCCCCTCCAAGATAACCGGCTATAAGTGTCCTGAATTTCTCTTCGTGTTTGCCTTCATCAGAAGCAATCTCTTTAAGCCGTTCAATAATCTTCTCAGCGTTAATTCCACGGACCATCTCGGCGTGCGCGAGGTATTGGATCCTGGCCGCGTGTTCCAGCTCCAGCCCCCTGTTAAGCATTTTAATTAATTCTTCTTTTACCTTGTCCATTCCCAGCCTCCTTTTTTTTTGACCCTTCGTCGTCCGCCTTAGGCGGACTCATTTAACTTCAATCTTTATTTCCCTCGGTTTTGCTTCTTCTGATTTTGGAATATTAATGGTCAAAACACCGTCCGCGTAAACAGCCTTTATGTCCTGCATGTTAACCGAATACGGCAGGTCAAAACTCCGGCAAAAAGACCCGTAATCTTTCTCTCTTACCAGAAAATTCTTTACCATATCCCCTTTTTCTTCTTTGCGTTCACCCGATAATGTAAGAGTGCCGTTTTCCAGCGAGATTTTTATGTCATCCTTTTTGACCCCGGGGACATCGGCTTTGACAATATACTCATTGAGAGTTTCTTCAATATCAACCGGCGGCATCCATGACCCAAGGCCGTAGTTTATTTCCGCCGAAGGCGCAAAAAAATTCCTGATTAAACTCATATCATCCACTAAGTCGGATATTCTTCTTGAGGGGACCCAGTTTACTAAATTTGCCATTTTAATTCTCCTTATTTAACTAATTTAATTCATAGTTTTAACAAAAAGAGGCGTAATCCTTTTATTTCCGTAACCAGCCTTTCATCCCTGTTTCTTTTTTCTTTTTGCGCTTTTTCCAAATTATCCAGCAGTCCTTCGTTACCCGCAAAAGCGCCCCGCTTGAAAATTTCTTTTGGGAGGCTTTTTATTATTAAACTCTTCATAGAATTATCCTGTTTTTTACTTGACCTCTACTTTTATCTCTTTTCCTTTCGCTTCTTCGCGTTTAGGAATATTGACCATCAAAATACCGTTATTATAAGAAGCCTTTATGTCCTTTGGATTAACGGAGTAGGGCAGATCAAAACTCCGGTAAAACGACCCGTAACCCATTTCCTTCATCACATAATCTTTCTTCTTCTCTTCTTTTTCCTCTTTTCGCTCCCCGGACAGGATAAGCGTGTGGTTCTGCAGGGAAATTTTTATGTCGTCTTTTTTCACGCCCGGGATATCGGCTTTTATCGTGAATTCGTCTTTTGATTCTTCAATATCAACCAGCGGTATCCATGACGCCAAACCGATTTCCTTCCCTTTTTTTGTCATAAAAAAATCACTGAATAAATTCCTCATATCACTCCTCAAATCAAATATATCTCTTCCCTGTTTCCATTTAATTAAGTTTGCCATAGCAAATTCTCCTTTCTTTTTACTTTTCTATTTTATCGCCGCTTCGATATGATAAATCATATTTAAAGGAAAAAGCGGCTTCCTGAGACATTTTCCTATACCGCAGATATTCATGAGCATCAAATCCTTGTCCCTGTAAAACCCTGTCATGCCGATAATAGCATTATTGTGCCCCGCCAGACTTGTTATCTCGCTTGCCACTTCATACCCGCTCCTTCCCGGCATCCTGATGTCGAGTAAAATCACATCCGGTTTCGCCCTGCCCACCATATCAGCGGCCGTTTCCGCGTCATTAACAACAACAACATCATATCCCGCCAAAATCAAAGTTTCACTCGCTTCATCCAAAAACCCCTTGTCATCGTCTATAATCATCACCTTTTTCTGCATAAACATTTTTCTCCTTATTATTTTTTCTGTTTCTGCCTGTCTTGTCGAATTTTATGCTTTCAACTGTATTGTCTTTTATATTTACCGATACCACTTAAAGTCTCTTGTCATTTTCAATCATATACTTTTTTAAAAATATGTAAATTGCCTGGTTCTACTTTTTTTTGACTTTTTTCAACCCCACGCAAAGCCCGTATTTACCATGCTTTTTCCCCGGTTTTTTTCTGCTTCATTTCCGCCGGTTTTTTCAGCGATTTGATATACGCGACAATGTTTGCCATCTCGGCGCTTTTAACGTCAATACCCTTGCCTTTCATGGGATTTTTTATGCACATATTCACGGCCTCTTCAAGGCTTTTAAGTTTGTTTCCCATTAAATTTATTTCTTTTTTGTCGAGAACTTTTTCCAGGCCTTTGCCGCCGGGATGGCATGTGTTGCAGGACTTTCCCGCGGCGCCGCCGCCAAATCCAGGGTCATTAAAAAGTTCTTTCCCTTTTTTAATATCACCGCCTCCTCCCGCCGATACAACTGTAAATATTATTGCGATTATCATGAGCAGCACTAAAATCTTTAAAACTTTCATTTTTTTCACCTCCTTTTTTTTCTCCGCTTTTTTCATTTTAAAATTCTTTCATTCATATCCGTATCATACAATTTCTACACAATATGTCCATTGTCTGGTTCCGCTTTTTTCTGATTTATTTCACCCAGTGCATTATAGTTGAGGTGATATAAAGTTGAATTCGGCAAATTTATTTGGGCAAAAAAAACGGAGAGTTTTTTACTCTCCGTTTTCAATTTGGCTATATTTGATTTGTTGAATATCCGGTCTTCCCGAGTTTGCCACTTTTAGAATTTAAAAATAAAAGTGTTGATTTGGCGCGGTTTTTCGTGTAAAAAAGTAGTGTGAAACCGCACTACCTAAAAATAAGGAAGGTAAAAACCCATTCTGGAAG